>JBCCHO010000001.1:0-35628 GCA_039028715.1 Chlamydiota bacterium
AAACCGGAAGCACTATATACCCAAGCCGACTCAAAATGCAAAAATCTCAGTGCATTTGGCGGACCCTTTTGACCGATTTTTCCCTGGGTTTTATCCACCTGCCGGATAAGAACCCAGGAAAAAAGTCGATCAAAATAGCCGCGCCAAATCATCGATCTTTTTGCATTTTGAATCGGTTTGGGTATATGTCAATTTAGCGCAAAGAGGTCGTCGAGCCAAAATCATCGAATTTTGCTTCGAAAGCGATTTTTGCAAGAGCCTCTATAAACCCAAGTTCGCGTCTGATAAGACGCGGGCTTGGGTCACAGAACTTAGGTTAGCTTAAATGGATAGTCCGAGATGGATCTAAACCAATGGATAAAAACGGCATGTTTATGCGGTTTGATTCTTTTTTCTAAAGCAGCTTACGCGGAAACTTGGGTAGAAAGCCAGGGGAGTGGGCTTTGGACTGATGTCAATAATTGGGAAAACCTTACTTTTCCAAATGGAATAGGCAGTCAAGCAATTATCAGTCCAACTCCCAATGCTACAATTACTTTAAATGCAGAAATTACTCTGGAGCAGTTCGAAAGCTCTACTTCTTCAACTGTCAAGCTTATCAGTCAAAATGACGAAAAGCTGATTTTTAATGTAAATGGTGGAAATGCTCAGGTTAATATTGAGGGAGATGGAGCGCGCTCTATTGAAACGAGCTCTATTGAATTAGCGACAACGTGCTTTTTCTTGCAAAACAACACAACGCAACCGCTTATTCTTGGATCTGTGCTTTCTGGCGCTGGTGGAATCTCCAAGAATGGGCAAGGGGATTTAATCCTTTCTAAGAACAACACTTTTGAGGGAAGGACAACAGTTAGCGAAGGAAGGCTTGCCCTTGTCGAAGAAGGTTCAATTGCAAATAGTAGTGAACTGAGAATCAATGGTGGCGTATTTGAATTAGTTGATGGGAACGCCACCGTTAATAATTTAATCGGAAGCGGGGGAATATTAAAAGTTAATGATAATCAGTTAGTGATTAATCAAAGCGATGCATCGTATACCTTTGAGGGGAAAGTTGTTGGCACAGAAAATGGGGTGATTCGAAAAAAAGGAAACCAAATCCTTTTTTTAAGTGGTGATAATGCGTTCCCTGGAACCTTGATTGTCGAAGAGGGAGCGCTTCTTGTAGCATCAACTGTTTACCAATCTTTAAGTGGAGTTGGCAGCGTTGTCATCAAAAGTGAAGGCACCTTGAGTGTTGAGGGTGCGCCACAAAGTGTCAACCAGCTTAGTGGCGAACCGGGCGCAAAACTCATGCTCAGTGAAAACATCTTTGTTGATCAAGAAAAAGCGGCTGTTTTTGGCGGAATCATTTCTGGCAGCGGAGATTTTTTCAAAAACGGAGGTGGGGACTTGGTGTTAACTGCAAACAATGAAGGAACTGGGGAAACGGTTGTTTCAGAGGGAAGGCTTGTCTTAGGAGGTGTAGGATCGATAGCTCAAAGCAAAGCAGTTGATATTAAAGAGTTAGGCACTCTAGAAATTGCGCAAGGAGCTGGAGGAAAACTCATTTACAATTTAGTTGGCTCAGGTAAGATCGAGCTCAACGACAATCACCTGATCATCGACCAATCTAGTGATGATGCGAGTTTTGTTGGAACACTTTCTGGAGCAGATGGTAGCTTTGAAAAAAGGGGCTCGAAGCTGCTTGCACTTGGAGGAACGAATACGCTAACAGGGAAGGTCACTATTAGCGAAGGAGTTCTCATGACGCTAAATGATAACCTTTCTCTTGCTAGTGCAGATTCAATAGAAATTGGTTCGCAAGGCGCTTTTTTTATTTCTGGGGGCTCTCAACAAATCAATACTTTAACTGGAAGCGGTCAGCTTAACCTTGGGGGAAATGAGTTGACCATCAACCAAAAGAAAGCGGCCGTTTTTTCTGGTGATATCTCAGGTGTAGGTTCGATTGTAAAAATCGGTCGTGAAGCACTGACGCTTTCGGGAAATAACCAGGTAAGTGGCATGTTTTCTATTGATGAAGGGGCTTTGATGATCGCGAGCAATCACAGCTTGCTGCAACGAGTGAATGTAAATGGAGGAAGTTGTACTTTAACAGAACCAGAAGCGGATCTTTCTCAGGCTGACGTTGACATAAGTAACGGTCTGTTTAAAATTGCCTCAGAGGCTGGAGCTAAAAATATACAAACATTAAGTGGTGCTGGTGGAATATTAGAATTGGGCGCTTCTCTCACTACTACTCAAAATAAGTCTGAAACCTTTAACGGAGAAATAACTGGTCCGGGAACCCTGACTAAACAGGGACCAGAGAAGCTTATTCTAACTCAGCCCAATACATTAACAGGTCTAATTGTCATTAAAGATGGAAGTCTCATTCTTGAGGGTGATGGCGCAGTAGAAAACAGCACAGGCATTCAGTTAGAGAAAGGGGTATTTGAGCTTGCTCCGGGAGCTGGTTACAAAACAGTTCAAAATTTAGAAGTCTTGGGAGGGCAGATTCAACTCAATGATAACACCCTTGAAATCATTCAGAAAAAAGATTGTGATTACTTCGGGACTGTGATTGCCAGTCGAGAGATTCTCAAGGCAGGCGAAGGAACGATCATTTTTCATACTCAGAATAGCATGACTGGCAAGGTTAAAATCATAGCCGGAGCAATAGAGGTGACCCCAAGTGGCTCTTTTTCCTCTGATCGGTTAAACGAGGCAATAACCAATGTTCCAGAGCTTGAAATGTCAGGGGGCTTATTTAAAATTCAATTTGGATCAGGAGAGAAAACGGTCGGCTCTTTGATGGGGGCAGGAGGAGAAATCGACCTGAATGATAATACTTTAAATGTTTACCAAACCACGGCCTCTACATGTGCAAGTGTGTTTTCTACAGCGACAGGAACGCTGCAAAAGTTAGGCCCCGAGCCGCTCACTCTCTCTGGGTTAAGTGCTGATTTTCAAGGATCTATCGAAGTGGCCCAGGGCCAACTCACAATGAATGGCGACTTTTCTCAATCTAAAATGATCACAGTTGCAGATCAAGCAACACTTAGAGGACTAGGTCAAGTGGGCAACGTTCAAATTGCTAGTGGAGGGACTTTATCACCTGGGGCTGCACTGGGAACACTGACTTCAAGTGGGCATGTTCATCTTGCTTCTGAAGCCACTTATCAGGTTGAAATTAGCGAAAACACAAGCAATCAACTCCAAGCTTCAGGTGAGGTGACCATTGATTCAAAAGCCATTCTTCATGTCTATCCAGAAGGAACTTTAATTGCGGGAACGACGTATAACGTGATAGAGTCTGATACTAACATTACAGGAATAGGGCAGATCATCTCAGAAAGTGGAGTTTCATTCAGCAGTCGAATTATTCCTAAAAATCCAGGTGCGCTTTTATCTGATCCTTTGCATGACACTGGAGGGTCGATATTGCAATTAACAGCGTTAAATACGCTGATTTTCCCCCAAAAAAGCGTTGATTCAAAAAACTCAGCAGCTGTTGTAAGCTATTTAAACTGCCTTAATATTCAACAGGGATCAAACTTCGTTCCCATTATTTTATTATTAGACACCCTCAATAATAAAGAATTTAACGCGGCGATGAACCAACTTACTCCTGTGTTGTTCGGCTCTTTTACATATGTCAATCTGGATAATAATGCGTTGATCACAGCGTTATGTACCGATCCCTATACCCGCTTGCAATGCAACATGGGCCAAGATTTCTCGACGCGGCGAGAAAAAAATAGTGTATGGACAAGTTTGTTTGGGAACTTCACCCGTTTAGGGAAAGATAGCCGTTTTTCTGCCTATGATACGCAAGGAGGCGGGCTAATGGGCGGCTATGATCGGTTGATTGGGAAAAATGGGCAATTTGGACTAGGCGTCGGGTACCTTTACACAGCTCTTGACTGGGAGCAATCATTAGGGAAAGCCGATATCCACAAAATTTTTGGTGCTGTTTACAGCAGTTACACGAGCTATCGGTTTACCCTTGATTTAGCTGCCCTTGGAGGGGGCAATCTCTACCGAGTGAATAGGAACATTTCTTTTGCCACCTTAAGGCGGCGAGCATCGACTCACTACACTGGATTTTTCTTGACTCCCCATATTGGGCTAAACATCAATCTCTACAAAAATCGAGCAGCCATTCACCTGCTTGGCGAACTCGACTACTTTTATCTTTACCAACCAGAACATACAGAAAGTGGGGCAGGGCAACTCAATCTAAAGGTAAAGCAGAAAGATTCTCATGCTTTGAGAACGCGGCTTGGGCTGAGAATCTCTCATCAGATCCAGTTAGCAAGGGGATGTCTTCGGCTCTTTGCAACCCCGAGCTGGGTGACAAAAATTCCCTTTGGGGCGGGAAAATTCCAGGCGCAGTTTAAAGAGTTTTCTTATCGCAAGTGTCAACTTGTCGTTGATACGTTTGACACGACTAAGTTTTTATTTGCGATTGACTCGGGGATTTTATATGCACTTGAAAAGTTTAGTTTCTCTATTATGTATAGAGGAGAACTTGGGAACTGTCGCTATTTAGTCCACCAGGCTGAAGGCAAGACAAGGTGGGCTTTTTAGCCCGCATTTGTGCGCAAGGCTCTGCCCAAGTTCACCCCTTGTCGTGTCGAATTTTTATCGCCTCATTGATTATCAATGAAACTTCAAAAATTCGACACGACAAGGGGTGAACTTGGGTCTGGAAAAATTTGGAGCCTCTGTTTTCCGAGTATTCCAGAGCCTTTTGCGAAATTCCATTTCGAGTGAAATTCGCGCTTTTGGAAATGGGACAACCATTCCCTGCAAGATTTCATCGAAATCTCGAAAAACATCTTGCTTAAGCCTTTTAGCAGAGCCTCGCGTACAAATACGGGTTAAAGCCTATCGGAGGTAACTGATGCTCTCACGCTTTTTTTTTCTTCTCTGCCTGGGTGTGCTAGGGCTTTTTAGTCCAAAAGGAGAAGCCAAATTGGACCCACTCTCCCATGCGATGCTTTCCGACCCAAAGTATGCCAAACAGATCGAAGTGCAATGCTATTTAGTCGAGAGAGAGCAACTTGCAGAACTATTTGCCAATGAAAAAACACAAATTATTCAAAAGCCCAATAAAGAGCTCTATCAAAAAAAGTTGTTCCTTTTGGTGCGTTCTAGAAACCGAGGCAATCATGTTGCTTTTGGAACACTAAAATGCTTGCCTCCTAATTGCAGCTCCCCTATTGCGGTTGATCTTTCAAGAATGTGGGGGCATCAAACCAGTTTTGATGATTATGTTATCTATATGGGAGAACTTATTCTTTCTTCTTTTGCTGACAATGAGCTGCCTAATATTACATACAAATGGGACTGTATCTACACCATGTGAATCGAGATGAAAAAGCTCATTTTCTTATTTCTTTGGCTTATGAGGCTCCTGCGCAAAATTCCATTTCGAGTGAAATTCGCGCTTTTGTCCTTGAGAGCTGCTTTTTGTAAATCGACTATCCTTAGCAGGATATGTCAATTTACAAAAAGTAGCTCTCAAGTCAAAATCATCGAATTTCCCTTCGAAAGCGATTTTTGCGCAGGAGCCTCTTATCTTTCCCATTTCTCTAACTGCTGACTGCTCCTATGATGACAATGGAAATGTAGCTTCCATTTATATTCCGGAAAATGGCGCAGTACATTACGAATACGATCCCATTCGAAGGCTAGTCAGAGTCTGTTATCCAGACAATAACCACTTTTCTTACACCTATGACTACAATTCCAATCTTAGATCCGTCGAAGGTCCTAGAGGAACCACAAATTACACTTACGACCCATTAAATCGCATGACCAAGGCCATCCTCCCAGATAAAAGTGAGGTTGCCTATGCCTATGACCCTATGGGCAGAGTCACTCACCTAACCTATCCCGATGGGGAGGTCGCCTCGCAAGCTTACGATCATCGTGGACGCTTAAGTAGCGTTACAAACAGTGCTGGATGTCTTACTTATGAGTATGACGACCTTACCAATCTCGTTGTCAAAGAAACCTTTCCCGATAAAACGACGACAAAATACACTTATGATACAACTCCTCAAGTACTCGAAGTTTGCCATCGCAAGCCCGACGGAAGTTTAATCAGTCGCCTTACCTATGCATACGAAAGCAGTGGCCAAATCACTGTATGCAAAGAAGAAACCCCATTATCAGTAAAAACAACGCATTATACTTATGACAAGCTCGATCATTTAACAGAATTAAAATTCGATAGCTTTAGAAACATGAGTTCTGAGTTTAACATCTTTAACCTAAGCGATTTTTATGGGAAAATTAACGCTACTTTCATTCGGAAAATAACTTCGGTTTTCCACTCACTCAAATAGCGTTAATTTTTCCTCATAAAAATCGCTTAGGTTAAAGACGTTAAATTCAGAACTCAGGTTTAAAAACAACGTTACATCTTTGTGGCTTGAAGCCAAGACGCGACCCTGGTAAGCTAGTCACCCAAGCCAACTTGCGCGGATCTCGCTCCTTTTGGCCTCTGTACACGACAAAAACCTCCCGCTAGGGGTGAGCAAAGGCAAAGCAAAACCTTTTTGAAAGACGAATTCATAGCCAAAGCGCTATGGATGAGGAGGAAAAAAGCGTTTAGCAAAGTCTTTGTCAGCCCTAGTGGGAGATTTTTGTCGTGTACAGAGCCTTTTGGCCAGAGCTTAATTGGAAAGAGACCAAAGACGATTCAACATGCAACAAGATGACGAAAACAGCCCTATCCTGATGGAGCTGTTAGATAGTGCAGGTGATGCCGCTGAGCAGCCGCTAGCACCTGCTATGGGCATTCCTCGACAAAAAGTTCCCCGCCTTGTGCGCAGGGCAATCAAAGAGATTTTGCTCCCTTTTTTGTGGCTCGATCAGGGAATGCAGCGATTGGCAAAAAAAATCATACGACCTCCGTTTAGCAGGAAAGGACAGTGTAAAAGGAGGGGAAACTGCTGCTACTATATTCTTGTTCGGTCGTCAAATAGTTTCATGGGGAAGCTGTTTTACTTTTGGTATACGCAAATACAAGGATTTTATCCGCGGCTAAAAAAGCCCCATGTTTACAATGGCAAAAAAGTTTGGGTCATGGGTTGTCGCTATTTAAAGCCAAACGGCCATTGCGCCCACTATCGATTGCGGCCTTCTGTTTGCCGCCAATGGCCTGTGATTGAGCACTTCGGCTATCCGCGCGTGCTAAAAGGGTGCGGTTTTTATCCCGATCCACCTCAAGTTGATGCGGCGGCTGCAGATCGAGATGCTGAAGACGCTTCGCTGCATATTCTTCAGTAAAAAAACAGAAAATTGATCTGAGTGATTATACGATACAACTTGGGTTTTAAAACCCAAGTTGTATCGTATAATCAATCATCTAAAATTCTCTTTTCCCACCTGCCAGAGGCCTCAATTTCCACCTACTTTATTCAAGTATGCTGAAAATTGAGGCCTCTGGCAGGTAAAAAAACAGAAAATTGATCTGAGTGATTATACGATACAACTTGGGTTTAAATCATTGGATTTGGGTTGAGTAAAAACCATTTTTTGGTTATTGTCTCGGATTGCGAAAGCGCTTTCGCAAAATAGTGATTTTATGCCGGTGGCGATTGGATGGACTTTTTGCCTTACAAAAAGTATTTCGAGTTGCGATCGGTAAACTTGATTGGCAACTAAACAAGGTGATTCTTATGGCTTTTCAACAACCCGATCTTCCCTATGATTTAAAGGCTCTTGCCCCGTTTGTTTCTGAAGAGCAAATGCACTATCACTACAATAAACACCATGCGGCCTATTTTAAAAAGCTCAATGGCCTCATCGAGGGCAAGCCCGAAAGTGAGCTGAGCTTAGAAGAAGTCATTAAACAATCTTCTGGGGGAGTGTTTAATAACGCAGCCCAAGCTTGGAATCACACGTTCTTTTGGGACTGCATGTCGCCAAGTGGTGGCAAGCAGCCGTCGGGTGAGCTGCTCGCATCAATTGAGCGCGATTTTGGCACCTTTGATGATTTTAAAAAGCAGTTTTCGGAAAAAGCAGCGGCTCTTTTTGGTTCTGGTTGGGCCTGGCTCGCAACTGATCAGCAGGGAAAGTTAGAAATCATGCCGCTTTCCAATGCCGATACCCCGCTGAAGCACGGGAAAATCCCTATTTTTACTTTGGATGTGTGGGAGCACGCTTACTACATCGATTACAGAAATGAACGCCCCCGCTTTATCGAGCAGTTTTGGGATGTCGTTCATTGGAATTTTGTCAGTCAATCTTATAAGCAACGATAAGGGTCGCTAACTTTGGATAAAATCAAGAATAAAAAACGAGAAATGCTCGGTTTGCTAGATCAAATTAGCAAATGGCAGCGCGAAATTGATCAGTGCCAATCTTACTATCGCTCTTTGGAGGGCGCTATTGAAGCAAAAAGGAAGAGCTGCTCGAATGAAGAGGAGCGAAGTGAGTTGACCCGCGAAATTGCTGTCCTTAATCGGGAATTCGAAACAAAAATTGATCTTTTGTACGAAGATCTCAATGAGCAGTTACTCAAGGGGTATGATCTCGCCTGCATGATTGGGCGCGAAGTCGGCCATGATTTTAAAGCGCTTTGGCACTACATGACACATGCGACAAAAGAAGAAGTCAAGACAGAGCGTGTTCTGCGCGATATCGACCACATTAAAAAAGATTTAAGCGTTTGACGCTGCGCGCGTTCAGCAGTCAATAGAATTCTAAATCACTTGCGTTTTTGGGAATAAAGCTTTCATAAGCCCTAGCAGGATATGTCAATTTACAAAAAGTAGTTCTCAAGTCAGAATCATCAAGTTTCCCTTCGAAAGCGATTTTTGCGGGGAGTCTCAATAGTTTCGGGTATATACCCGAGCCGATTCAAAGTGCAAAAATCTCAGCGCATTTGGCGGACCCTTTTCGGATCACTTTTTCCTCGATCCTATCAGCCTGCGGATAGTAATCGAGGACAAAGCGCCCGAAAATGCTTACGCCAAATCACCGACCTTTTTGCATTTTGAGTCGGCTTGGGTATATACCACACAACTTGGGGTTCAAGAAAATTCAAAAAACCATTGACCCAGATAGATTTATCGATATCCTTAATTTTTGCAATAAAACTTCTAACTCTAATTTACCGCAAATTTTATTATTTAAAAATAACAAAGCTAAAAAATGAAAAAATATTACACTAATAGTTTTAATCGAAAGACTTAGCTCTTTTTTTGATTCCAAGCCCTCTGTACACGACAAAAATTTCCCGCTAGGGGTAAGCAAATACAAAGCGCTATGCATGAGGATTAAAAAAGACTGAAAACCCAAGTTGAGTCGTATCATTGCTCAGATCAATTTTCTGTTTTTTTATCTGCCAGAAGGTTGAATTTTCAGCATACTTGAATAAACCCAAGTTCACCCCTTGTAGAGGCTCCTACGCAAAAATCGCTTTCGAAGGGAAGTTTGATGATTTTGACTTGAGAGCTACTTTTTGCAAATTGACATATCCTGCTAAGGATAGTCAATTTACAAAAAGTAGCTCTCAAGGGCAAAAGCGCGAATTTCACTCGAAATGGAATTTTGCGTAGGAGTCTCTGTAGTGTCTAATTTTTAGTGAACAAGTCCCCGCATGAACCCTATCTCAAAAACTGTAAGTGGTTTAGAATCAATGAAACTTCAAAAATTCGACACTACGAGGGATGAACTTGGGTAAAATAGGTGAAAATTCAACCCTCTGGCAGGTGGAACAAGAGAATTTTAGATGAGCAATGATACGACACAACTTGGGTTGAAAAGCCTCAAAGGCGAATCGCTTAACTTATTGGTCGTCAAAAGAGACTCACCAACTTAATCTAAAGAATGCATTGAGCGCCAATCATTAAGCCGCGAACTTTCTTCTGCGAGATCCTTAAAAGACATTTCTTTTTTGTCTTGCTCCTCTTGATCGCTTTCTTCTTCCGCACTTTGATAAAGACCATAGCGAGACAGAGCAACAGGAACTTGACCTTCGTTGTCAAAAAAGAGCAGACTTGCCGATTGACTCCCATCGACGACCATGCCCTCTCTCCCCGTCATGGGAAAAAGCAATAAATGAGGGACTTCTTGCGCAATTCCCATTGCCACTTGAGGAACTTGAGCGTGACGGTAAAACCCAATTCCAGGAGAATCTCCGCCGCGAATAAAGGTTGCCATTTCTCCAGCCTGGTTTCCCAAACCCAACGCCCCTCCCCCTCCTTTTAGCGGAAAAAATGTCCCAATGATCTCTTGTTCGCTGTTTTTCATCATCAAGGCGGGAAAATCTCCTCCCTGAAGCTGCAGCCGAGCATTTCCCGCTGAATCATTCAGCGTCAATAGCGTTCCCGCTTCATCTCCTTGCAACACAATTGTGGGCACACCACTTTGACTGCGGAGCACGATTTGCCGCGCTTCAATACTATCAGATCCAAAGCGACCGAAAAAAACGAATCCAAGCGCCGTACACGTCGTAATAAAAACAGCGATATTGATAAAAAAAAGGCACTGATTAAGGCGAAAAAGAGCTTTAAATGACCGCACCTACACTCCTCATAATGTGTTCTGTTATTCTTCCTTACATAACCACTTCGATACTTTTCGACAATGAGCTTAGCGCTCTAATTTTTTTTGATTTATAACCCAAGCCCGCGTCGCATCATTGCTCAGATAAATTTTCCGTTTTTTACCTGCCAGAAAGTTCAATCTTCAGCATACTTGAAACCCAAGCCCGCGTCTTATAATCGCTCATCTAAAATTCTCTTTCTTTACCTACCAGAGGCTTGAATTTTTACCTGCTTTATTCAATTATGTTGAAAATTCAAGCCTCTGGTAGGTAAAAAACAGAAAATTTATCTCAGCAATCATAAGACGCGGGCTTGGGTTTTAAGAAAAAAGTATTCAAACGGGGTTTTACTACTATGTTACGTACTAAATGTCTTCAACTCATTTTGCTTTTTCTTAGCTTTGGCGCTTTTTTGTGTGCAAGTACAGGCTACGAAGAAATCGCTGACTGCTCAACCCTTACCATTCGCACGCCAAGCTTATCAATGAGAAAAACAGCAAAGATCAAGTTGGCTAATGGGCTCCAAGTGTTTCTGATTTCCGATCCGAAAGCCCCTCAGTCGGCTGCATCGCTCGCAATGAAAACGGGAATGTTTTCCGACCCTGATGATGCCCTTGGCACTGCCCATTTTACCGAGCATCTCCTCTTTCTAGGATCAAAAAGCTACCCAGAAGAGCACAGTTATAGAGACTATATTCGCAATCACAATGGTCGTTGCAATGCTTACACAACCGAAGAGCGAACAGTGTACACCTTTTCAATTAGCAACTCCGCTTTTCAACAAGCGCTTGATCGTTTTGCCGCTAACTTCATCGACCCTCTTTTTTCGCCAGAGGGAATTGAGCGGGAAATTCACGCCATTGATCAAGAAAACAACTGCAAGATGGCAAGTGAAGATTGGCGGTTATTCAGAGTATTAAAAGAGACGGCTAATCCCCATCATCCCTTTTCCCGCTTTTGCATTGGTAACCGAGAAACACTAAAGCAACTCGACCGAGACGCCATCATTGAGTGGTACCAAAAACATTACAGCGCTGACATCGCTTCGCTCGTTGTCTACTCCCCACTTTCTGTAGAAGACCTCACCAAACTCGTCGTCTCTTGCTTCGGCGCAATGGCTCAGCGAAAAACTTCCTCTTATGCAACATCTGAGCCGATCCTGTCGCCTAAGCAAAAGGGAACATTAATGACTATCGAACCAATTGACCCCAACACCCGCAATCTCAAAGTGGGCTGGGAACTTCCACAAGACTACGCTTCTAAGCTTCCAAAAAACAAAGCTCACCAACTCATTATTTTTCTGCTCAAGAGTTATCATTGCGGCAGTCTGTTTCAACAATTAGAGGAAGCGGGCTGGATCGATGGTCTTTCGGCTTATTGCAACCGCATAGGTGATCAACGGGCTATCTTCTCGGTCGAATTCAATTTGACTTTAGCGGGAATCGATGCAGTTGAATCAATCATCGAAACCTTTTACTGCTATCTCAACTTCATCCAAAGCCACCCTATTCCACCATTTTTAATTGAAGAAATAAAAATGATGCAGCAATTAGATTATGAGTACCAACAGCGCTCATCTCCTTTCGACTACGTCGAATCGTATGCTCACTCGCTGGCAAATCTCGACTTAGCCCGATTTCCAGAGCAAGTATTTTCTTTTAAGTCCATTGAACCAACCGAAGTGGTCTCTTTTCTCTCTCGGCTGACTCCGAAGCAAGCCGTGTATATTCTTACTGCGCCTAGCAGTGCAACACAACGCCTTTGCGACCAAAAAGAACCGTGGTTTGGTACGAAGTATGGCATTCATCCAATTGCTGACGAGAAGCTCGCGGCATGGGCAAATGCAAAAAAGGCAACGTTTTCCCTGGTCGAACCAACGCCGCTCCTTCCCGAAAACCTCTCCCTACTTTATAGCGAGCCGTCTGATTACCAACAGCATCCTGAGCCAACCCCTATTTTCGATGGCGATGAGGGCAAGGTCTATTTTTGGCCAGACAACCTTTACTGCGTGCCCAAAGTTGATATGACTTTTCGCCTTTACTCGCCGTTGCTCGATGGAACCGCAAAACATACCGTATTAAGAGACCTTTTTATTTCTGCTTTAACAAAGAATACTCTCTCTTTATCTTGCCAAGCCGCCCGTGGGGGACTTTCGGTAGCAATCAAGTCTAGCGACCGCTTTAATATCACGCTGAGTCTTGCGGGCTATAGCGATAAAGCACTCGATCTGCTCGATGCTCTATTTGATGCGCTCATTTCTGTCAAGTTAACACAAGAAACGTTTTCCCACCAATGCTCCCTTTTGGAGAATCTTTATGCACAACATGGGCCAAGCGATACAGACTGGCCTCTTGACCAAGCGATTGATATCGCTAACGAAACTCTCGATCTCTACCCCCCTTATCTCAAAAAGCAACGGGCATTAAGTCTCTTGACTCTTGCCGACTTTACCTACTTTAAAAAAATGCTGCTCCAAAACGTTTATCTCGAAGCGCTATTTGCCGGCAATCTTACCGAAAATGATGTCCGCTCAGCTTGGAAAAAAGCGCTGAATAAGCTCAATGCCAATCCTTACCCAAAAAAAGACCACTACCGCAATGAATTGCTGTTACTATCAAAAGCTAATATCGCTCATAAAATTTATCACGAGACAACAGCCATTGGCGATGCTGCTTTGTTGGTGTTACAAGGGCCCCCTTTTTCCCCAGCTAACTGCGCAGCGCACCAGGTTCTCAAAGATCTTAGCCAAAGTTTTTTAAATGATCTGCGCACCGAAAAACAAATGGCTTATTGGCTTGGTATTTATAACGGCTATCGAGATGAGCATCTTCTCACTTATTGCTATATTCAATCGACATCCCACCAAGCCCACAAGCTGCTTTCTCAAATCGACGCATTTATTAACGACTGTATTGATCGATTTGAGGAAGTATTTTCAAAAGAGCGCTTTGAAAACATGCGCTCTAGCCTCATTGCCGACTTAAAAAAGGCACCAAATAACCTCTTTGAAATGGCAGATTCGCTTGAACTTTTAGCTTTTGACCGAGAAGGAAATTTTACACGTCGCGCTGAAGTGGTCGCAGCTATGGAAAAGCTTTCTTATGACGATGTGAAATGCTATGCAGAGACTTATTTCTCGGATAAAAACAAAAATCGGTTGGGGGTGATTGTTCGCGGCGAGCCTCCATATGACACAGCGTATACAATGACAACACCTTCTGAGCTCAGAAAGAAGCTACTACCAGAAATTCACTTACCTTGGGATGACAGCGTCAAGTGGGATTGATGGGGTTCAACCCAAGAACCAACTGCTACGAAAAGCCATTTAACCCGTATTTCTCACAAGCTCTGCTAAAAAGCTTAAGCAAGATGTTTTTCGAGATTTCTAATTGAGATCTTGCAGGGAATGGCTGTAACCATTTCCAAAAGAGCTCCTTGGAATATTCGGAAAACAGATGCTCCAAATTTTTCCAGAGCCTTGTGAGAAATACGGGTTAACTGAGGCTCCTACGCAAAAATCGCTTTCAAAGTTAAATTTGATGATTTTGGCTCGGAGATCTATTGTGTTAAATTGGCATATCCTACTAAGGATAGGCAATTTAAAATAATAGATCTCCGAGCGCAAAAGCGCGAATTTCGCTCGAGATGGAATTTTGCAAAAACCTCTTTGGTTTTCAAAAAATTACGATCTGTTTTTGATCACTATCTTTGCTCGAACTTCGGGCTGTTTTGAATTTTGAGAGAAAGTAAAAAACAGATGTTGTACTATGGCGGTTAATATTCCATGTTTGGCAGCCACAGTATTTGCAGTCAACCGAAAGAAAGCTGCCGACAAGGCTTGATAGGACCATGCCCGGCTAAATTTAGGGGATCCTGAATCTTCTTGCGTGGGACTCATCACATATGCAAGCCCAAACATACAACTATCTAATAGCCTCAAAGGAATCGATGATTGAGGAATATTCCGGAGGATTAGTTCCCTAAAAATTGCCCAAACAATGGCGACTTTCTGATCGAACTTAAGCCATTGGTTATTTTGCTCAGCATTGACTCGCCCTGTTAAAGCTGTAGTAGCAAGCACTCCAGTACTAAAGGCGACTAGAAATCGAGGAATGATCCAAGTTTTGCTTTCTGTGAGAAGCACTCCTGAATAAAGAAATTCTTCAAGCAGAGAATTGGCCAGGGTTATAGGAGGTGACCAATCTCTTGGCGGGTCACTTTTAAGAACTAGGGCTCTTATGAGCTTATCAAAAATAGATGTAATAGCAAAATATTGAGCTCCACGAAGAGACGTATTAAAAAAACCCTCTCCAAGGGGGGGCGAACAATAATATGCTCCCGCAACAGTATAAAGTGAGTAATCAAATAAACTTGAACGCGATAACATAATAGGGATCCTCTGTTATATCGAGAAGTTTTAAATTTTTGGCGGTTAATGACATAGCCTCATCAAAAATAAAATAGAATTCGCATTTAATTCAAGTTTATTTTTTAGAAAGTTGAGATGAAAACGTGTCCTATGTATTATGATTTGAAACCCAAGTTGTATCGTATAACCGCTCATCTAACATTCTGTTTTTCCACCTGCCATAGGCTTGAGTTTTCACCTACTTTATTCAAGTATGCTGAAAATTCAAGCCTATGGCAGGTAAAAAAACAGAAAATTTATCTGAGTGGTTATACGATACAACTTGGGTTTGAAAAGTTCGCTCACAAGCATGTGGTCTTTTCGACGAGATGCTGCAAGTTTATAAGCCAAATGTATCTACTCACTTCTTATTCGCAAAAAAATAAACCGGCACTTTTCTCCTCGCTAAAGCAAGGAGTATTCGTGCTTTGGAGATTCTATGAAAGAACTGCATAAAAAAAAGTGTATCCCCTGTGCGGCTGGGGCATCGCCGCTAAAAGGAAAAGAGCTAGAGCCGTTTTATATGCAGCTCGGTGAAGGTTGGAACATTGTCGATGAGCACCATTTGAGCAAAGTATTTACGTTTAAAACATTTGACCAAGCGCTGGCTTTTGCTGTTGTAATCGGTAAAATTGCTAATGAAGAAAATCACCACCCCGATCTTCGCGTCTCTTGGGGTAAACTCGGCGTTGAAATTTGGACGCATAAAATTAACGGTTTATCGGAAAGCGACTTTGTGCTGGCGGCAAAGATCGAAGCTGAGTGGGTTTCGCGCGAGGGGTAAGATGACACAGTATTGCGAGGCAACTTATCAAACAAAGCGTTGGAAAACGCGCCCTGTGTTTGTCGGTAATGTTGGAATAGGTGGCGAGCATCCGATCCGCATTCAATCGATGACAACGTCAAAAACTTGCGCTGTTGAGGCGACGGTAGCTCAGGTGATGCGGTTAGCCGATGTCGGTTGTGATTTAGCGCGCGTGACTGTCCAGGGAAAAAAAGAAGCGTTGGCTTGTGAGGCGATCAAAAATCAGCTGGTTAAAAAAGGCTATGAAATTCCGCTGGTCGCTGATATTCACTTCTATCCACCAGCGGCACTGGTCGTCGCAGACTTTGTCGATAAAGTGCGCATCAATCCGGGCAATTTTGCCGATCGTCGCGCGACATTTGCTCGACTTGATTGGGATGAGCACTCTTATGCCAAGGGAAAAGAACGAATTGAGGCGGTTTTTTCTCCTTTAGTCGAAAAGTGCGCTCGCGGCAAAAAAGCGATTCGGATTGGCGTTAACCACGGCTCGCTGTCGGATCGGATCATGAACCGCTATGGCGATACGCCACGTGGAATGGTCGAATCAGCGCTTGAGTTTGCCGAGGTGTGTCGAGCGCATCACTTTCATCAGTTTTTGTTTTCGATGAAATCGAGCCACCCGCTCATCATGATCCAAGCATATCGATTGCTCGTATCCGAAATGATCAGCCGAGGGTGGAATTATCCGCTTCACGTCGGATTGACCGAAGCTGGTAGTGATGACGAGGGAAGAGTGAAGTCGGCATTGGCTATTGGGGCGCTGTTGCTCGATGGTTTAGGCGATACGATCCGCGTTTCGCTAACAGAAGATCCTTGGGAAGAAGTCGCGACCTGTCGTCGTCTCGTTGATCTTGCAAAGAAACACGAGGGAAAAGGAGTCGCCCCATTTAGAGAGAAAATGCGCTGCGGGGTTGAGCTCGCCCAGCGTCGCTTTGTTCGCGAAGTTCCCGAGTTGCATAAAACGGGTAGCGTTCTTCTTCGGCTCACCGCGGCTGACCTCAACCGTCCGACGCTGTTAGAAGACTTGGGAACAGCTCCTAAACGAGCGGATGCTGTGATCATTTCTACCCCTTCGGACCAAGTCAATGCACTAAAAGACGCGGGGATTGCGGTATTTTCCGACCAGCCAGGCATTATTGCAGCAACGCCAGTTGTTTCACTTGCAGCTCTCGGCTTAGCCTCTAAGCCACCTGCTGTCTGGGTCGATGCTACTAGTGATCCGAGCCAATGGAAACAACTTCTCGCGTTTCCTGTTCAATTGATTTTGCTTAACCTTTCTGAGTCGGTCATTCACCAGGGACGCTATTTTTTTGATTGGCTACTTGCGACAAAGCTCGATGTGCCAGTGATTTTATCGCGCACCTATCGTCAAACTGCCGCTGATACGCTTGTCTCTGCGGCATCAGAGCTCGGTAGTTTGCTTGCCGATGGTTTTGGCGAGGGGGTTTTACTCGATACGGAGTTGACTGTCGGGGAGAATCGGCTGCTTGCGCTTCAATTATTGCAAGCGGCGAGGTTAAGAACGTCGCAAACCGAATTTATTTCTTGCCCCGGTTGTGGGCGCACGCTGTTTGGATTGCAAGAAACAACCGCGCGCATCCGCCGTCGAACTGGACATTTACCCGGTGTAAAGATCGCTGTGATGGGGTGCATTGTGAACGGGCCAGGCGAAATGGCCGACGCTGATTTTGGCTATGTCGGATCAGCGGCGGGGAAAGTCGATCTCTACGTCGGTAAAAAGTGTGTTGAGAAAGGAATTCCCGCCGAAATTGCCGATGACCGGCTCATTGAGTTGATCAAAGCAGCTGGCTCTTGGGTTGAACCCCATCAATCCCACTTAGCGCTGTCGTCCCAAGGTAAGTGAATTTGTTGGTAGTATATAGATATTTATTTGAATTTTTCTTTTTACCATGCTTGAAAAAATTTGATGATTTTGACTCGGAGAGCTTTTGCCAAAAGTAGTTCTCAAGTCAAAATCATCAAATTTCCCCCAGAAAGCGATTTTTGCATAGGAGCCTCTCTGGTAGGTAAAAAAACAGAATATTTATCTGAACCACCATCAGACGTAAGCTTGGATTTTAAAAAAACTTTTGTTTTTTTTGGTTCCCTCGTAGAATAGCTTTCAAACCCAAGTTGTGTGGTATAATTGCTCATCTAAAATTCTCTTTTCCCATCTGCCCAAAGCTTAAATTTTCATCTACTTTATTCAAGTATGCTGAAAATTTAAGCTTTGGGCAGGTAAAAAAACAGAAAATTTATCTGAGCAGCTATACCACACAACTTGGGTTTCAAAAACTGGGCTTAATGTGTGGTTATGAGAATAGAGAGATACTTAGTGATCTCTGATAGATTTCTTGATTATGTACCTTTAGTAAGCACGCTAACAAATTTATTCCACCTATTCCAAAAGTATGTTGTTCTTCGCTCTATAGAGAAAAAATCTGCTCACATTAATCATTATTATAATCATTTAGATCAAAAAAGCACTTCTAGGTGTGTCCTATTATTAGTCCCATTTTTGGGAAATATTTCTGTTGCTATCTATGATTTTGCAAATAGAAAGTATAACGATGAAAACTTCATGTTAGATGCTATTAGAAAAAACTACAGTGTTCTTCGCCATGCCAGTAAGCGGCTTAAAAGCAGCAAAGAGTTCATGCTAGGTGCCATCAGTAGCCCTCTTAGGTTTAGTCCTTCTATTTTTAGTAGGGAGGTTGTGGATCACGAAGACATAGTGAAATCTATTAGGGAAGACAATAAAAAATTAGAAACTATTCTTTACTATGCTAGTGATCAGCTTAAGAATGACAGGGAATTCATGATCAGTATTACTAGGGCGCACAGGGTGTACAATCGTGAGCTGGGGAGAATTTTCTACACTGCTAGTAAGAGAGTTAAGAATGACAAAGAGCTCATACTAGATGCTGTTAAAGAAGACAGTAAAAGGTTAGAGACCGTTTTTTATTACGCTAGTGATCAGCTCAAGAATGAAAAATTTGTGCTAGATGCTATTAGTGAGGACAGTAAAAGGTGGGAGGCCATTTTTCACTATGCTAGTTTCCAACTCGAGCATGACGAACCACCGGTGCTAAATGCTACGGATCAGCTTGAGCATCACAGAAAACTCGCGCTAAATATTATTAAAGCGGATATTTGGGCAGAAAGTATAAGACTGAGAACCGCTCTTTATTATGCTAGTGATCAGCTTAAGAATGACAAAGAGTTCATGATAAATTTTATTCGGGCAGAAACTAGAAGGCTGAAAATTATTCTTGACAACGCTGATAGGCAGCTTAAGAATGACAAAAAATTTGTGCTAAATACTATTAGGGAAGGCAGTAGAAGATTAGAGACCATTCTTGATTATAAGAATGACAAAAAATTTGTGCTAAATACTATTTGGGTGGATATTTGGGCAGAAAGCATAAGGCTGAAGGCCATTTTTTGCTACGCTAGCGACCAGCTTAAGAATAGCACAAAATTTGTGCTAGAGGCTATTAGAGAAAGCAGTAAAAGGTGGGAGACTATTCTCGATCATGCTAGCGATCAGCTTAAGAATGACACAAAATTCATGCTAGAGGCTATTTGGGCCGACATTTGGGCAAACAATAGTAGGCGACGAGTCATTTTTAACCATGCGGGAAATCGGGTTAAGGATGACGCCTATTTACTGAATAGTGCTATTTGGGAGGACATTTGGACAAACAGTATGAAGTCGAAGCCCTCTCTTAGTCATGCTAGCAAGTGGGTTATAAATGATAAAGAGTTTATTCTAAATTGTATAGAATCCATCCAAGGTAAAAAGTGGAATAGGGTGGACGAGATGTTAATTCTAAATTATATGCAACCCATTCAAAGCGACAGATGGATTGGCATCAGCCAAAGTCTCTTACTATTTGGTCGAATGATTCGCCATATTTCTAATCATGTTGGTTGGGAAATTAAGAATGATCAAGATATCGTCCTAAAAATCATTAATCAAATTGTTCAGCTTACAAACTATAAAGCCGGTTTCTTTAGATACCGCGTTGTTGGTAGTCTTGAAGGCATTAATCAAATTCGCTTTGCTGTGGATTGCTTCTCTGGTAGCAAACTTAATCAAAACGAAAAATTCATAACCCTTGCTATTGAAAAAATCTTGCATATCTTTAATTCGACTAATATGTATGATTTTAAATCAAGAAAAAGAAGAATGCACTTTGTGCAAACAACTCTTAAAACAATTTATGTATTCGACGTGAATATAATGAGTGTAATAAGAAGCGTTGATTTAAACCTGTTATCTAAATTTTCCTTATGGATACACAACAGAGGCGATCTACTATCAGAGCTTTATGAAGTTAAAGCAAAAGAAGCCTCACTACCGGATCTTCCCGAGCCAGAATGGCTAAAAATACCTCCTTTCACAATCATTATGCTGCCAGATCCAAAGCTAGTTTCCAGAAAATATCTAGATGGTTATCTTAAAAACCTGCCAGCTTTTCTTTTTATGATGATTTATCGTATTTATTCGGATATATTACATAATATAAAAGAAAATAAATGCTGTAAAAATCTACTATATAGATATATCGCACGTACAGTTTGCGACTTTTTACCGCTAAATGACGCAATGCAGCTTGCGATTGTTGATAACAATGTGCGCAAACATTTGTGGGGTTCTCGTCAAGATTTTCAGAAAAAAACTTCTGCCCGTGCTATGGCAAGCTTTAAATTAGTCTTAGACGTTTTAAACAGCACGATGAAGCGTACCCAGAATCCAAAATTAATAGGTAATGTTTTAGCTGGGTTTAAGGATTTAGAGAAAGACCTTCTCGAGAATATATACCGAAGACGACTCAATCTGCAAAAATCTCGCCGAATTTGGAGTGATTAATTTGTGCGTATTCCCCTTGGGTTCTTATCCGGCAGGTGGATAAAACCCAGGGAAAAATCGGTCAAAAGGGTCCGCCAAATTCAGCGAGATTTTTGCATTTTGAATCGGAAGCACTATATACCACACAACTTGGGTTTTAACTGGCAAGAAGTGCTATTTGTGCAGCACAAGCCAAAGAAGGCTCTATCACCGACAAACAAGAGAAAGGGGAATTTGATCGGTCACGGTTGGATCGCCTTCAAATTGGATCGGCCCTGGATAGCGGTAGTGATTTTCTTTTTTCCAGCGAGCGCGGTGTTTGGCAAACATTTTAAACGACGCCCCACGAAGATCAACCAAAGCTTTTTGAATTACCGGCTTTTTTTTACCGCTTCGCTGCTCCATATTCATCAAGCTTGTGATTGGAAGCCCGCAGACGCCCCACTCAGCTGGCGACTGCGTCAAGTGGCGAATACAGCTCATATAGCCTGTATAGCCTTCGTGGATGAGCGCCGCCGCTAATCGGCCAAGAGCGTAACAGTAAGTCGCATCAAAGTTAGATGGGAGCGCCGAGCGCCCTTCATAGCCAAAAAAGTGGTGCACTGGCTGAAAAGGAACGTCGCTTAATTGCTCATTCACAAGGCTGCTTAATAGTTTTTCTGTTTGAATATGGGATACTTGGACATTGCCGTGGGGATCGCGATCGAGCAAAAGTTGGCGGCCAATTTCTTCGGGTAGCAGTGAAAAAACGTCGCGGCTGCTTTGCGTCAATGCCTGGGCAACAGCGGTCACCTTTTCCCGCTCCGCCCCTAGTTTCGGCAACAAATCATTGAGCTCAGCAATGAGCTGTTTCATCTCTGGAATAAACTCGATCAGTCCTTCGGGAATAAGAATCACGCCGTAGGGCTTGGAGCGCCCTCGGATAAAAGCGACAATGTCGGCAACAATATGCGCGAGCGTTTCCTTGTTTGCGAGGACTTCTTCACTAATCCAGGTCAAATTGGCCTGGGTTTGCAGGGCGCACTCTAAAGCAATATGAGAGGCCGAACGACCCATGAGTTTTATAAAGTGGACATACTTTTTTGCCGATAAAGCGTCACGGGCAATATTGCCGATCATTTCTGCATAGGTACGGCAAGCGGTATCAAAGCCAAAGGAGACTTCGACAAATTCGTTTTTTAAATCGCCGTCAATTGTCTTCGGAACGCCAATCACTTTTGCCGCACAATCATGCGCGAGAAAATATTCGGCGAGTAAAGCCGCATTGGTATTTGAATCATCGCCACCTATCACGACAATGCCATCTAAGCGGCGCTTGATTGTCTCGGAAAGGGCTTGTTTAAACTGCTCGGGTGTTTCAATTTTTGTCCTGCCCGATCCGATCAAATCAAATCCGCCTAAGTTGCGATAGCGGGCAATTTCATCTTCAGCGAGCTGTTTGGCTTCCCCCTTAATGATCCCGCTCGGTCCACCGAGAAATCCATGAAGCTGTGATTCGCGGTGGTATGCTTTCAGTGCATCAAACAGGCCTGCAATGACATTATGGCCACCAGCTGCTTGACCACCAGACAAAACGACGCCAACTCGCAACACTTTTTTCGGGCGGCAACCGCCAATTTTTGCGTGAACAACTGACTGCCCAAATGTATGAGGAAATCGCGCGTTGATTTCTGCGGCGTCTTTAACTGCAGTCGTTTTTTCTCCATTTTGAAAAGTCAATTGATTTAGATCCTCGAGAACTTTGGGCACAGTCGGTTGATAAGTCAGGCGGCGGGCTTGCAAAGGACTGATGTGGTGGGTGTGGCGTGTCATCGATCTTATCTCTTATTTTAAATGCAGTGGCTCCTAAAGTAGCGGCGCTATCTTTTAAAGATCAAGTCTTCTTTTGGATAAAAAGCAATGACAAGACCGCTTCCGATCACAACCAAAAGAAATCCGATCGCTATTCCAAGATGAAGTGGCTGCTGAAAAATAAGCCAGTCAAATCCAGCACCAAAAACGAATGTAACATAAAAAAAAGGGCTTAATAACCGCGCTGGAGCGTACTTCATCGCCAGTGTCAGCAAAGTTTGACATAACACAGCTAGCACGCCGACGAGCAATGCAATCCCAAGGGTGTACAAGGAAAAGGTGCTTTTGGCCCAGCTGGGAAAGATGATCATAATTAAACCAGATATCCCGGTGCCTATGACGAAAAAGTAAGCCATGATGCGGTCAGTAGGTTCGGTATAATGCAACCGGCGCACACTGATGACTGCCGTCGCAACACCTAGCGCTCCAAGTAAAGGAATAAGCGCCCAAGCGTCAAAAACTCCTTTTTCGGGGCGTAAAATAAAAACTAATCCGGCAAAAGACACCCCAAGCCCCCACCACAAGCGGTGAAAAAGCTTAATCTTAAGCCATAAGCGCGCAACGATAGGCACAAAAAGCGGAAATGAAAAAGTAAGCAGTGTTGCTGAACTAAGCGAGAGAAGGTGGACCCCATAGTAAAAACAATAAATAGCTCCAATTCCCGCCGCTGCCCGGATAGCGTGGAGCTTCCACTGCTTTGTATGAACAAGTACCCGCCAGCTGCGCCCTCGTTTGCGGATGAGATACCAAGCCAAAAAAACGATGAGGTTGATCAAGCACCGAGTAAAAGTTAAAACATTCACGCTAAGGCGAGGGCTAATGAGCTTGACAAACAGCGCTTGCAATGACAAGAAAAATGCTGTCGCAAGCATTAAGGGAATTGCAACTTTAAGTTTTTTTTTAACTCCTAACTCACTTGCCATCAGTTACCTTGAGGTTTATTTTCTATTTGCGGTACACTTATGCTTTATGAAACGCATCTTAGGCATTGATTATGGCTCGGCTCGCATCGGGCTTGCTCTTTCTGATCCAACACAAACGCTTGCTTCTCGCCTTTCAACGCTGCGCACTGCTCGCACATTAGCAGCGACGGTCACAGCTGTTTTAAACGAAGTGCAAACGCTTGATATAGAAGCTATTGTCGTTGGCTTACCACTTTTTCTATCGGGACGAGAAAGTGCTACGACAGCAGTTGTACGCGCTTTTGCCGACTTACTTCGAGAAAAAAGCGGCCTTCCCGTTTTCTTGCAAGACGAACGCCTGACATCTAAAGAGGTCGAGCGGGTACTCATCGATAGCCATATGAAACGGAAAAAACGCGCCAAACACCTCGATGAGTTAAGCGCTACCCTTATTTTACAGACCTACCTTGATATTTTAGATTCCCGTCAAGAAAAGATGCAAAATGAACCCCAAGGCTGAGATTTTCTCATTTTGAATCGGCTTCGGTATCGGGTTTTAAGATGGCTGTTTTTATGGCGAAAGTAGACCTAACCCGTATTTTTCACAAGGCTCTGGAAAAATTTGGAGCATCTGTTTTCCGAATACTCCAAGGAGCTCTTTTGGAAATGATTACAACCACTCCCTGCAAGATCTAAATTAGAAATTTCGAAAAAACCTCTTGCTTAATCTTTTTAGCAGAGCTTGTGAGAAATACAGGCTAACCCGTATTTCTCCATAACCTCACACCTTTCCCATACATTGACTGGCGATTTCAAATCAAGCCTCTCTAGACCTAAGTTGTCTTTCCCATTTTTTTTGGAAAACTCTGTGAGAACCATTTACAAACATTTCCAAGAGCAGCTATCTTGAAACCTTAACCTAGATTCACCAAATAAAGCTTTATGCCTCAAGATGCCCATCCTTTTGAAGAGCAGGGCCAAGCTTATCGCAATTTAGATCCTTGTATCGCCGTAATTTTTGGCGCTACGGGAGATCTAACAGCGCGTAAACTAATGCCTGCTTTGTATAACTTAAAACGCGAAGGCGGGCTTCCCACTCACTTTGCCTGCGTCGGCTTTGCCCGGCGCGAAAAGTCAAACGAAGTTTTCCGCGATGAAATGAAGACAGCCGTGAGTCAATTTTCGCGCGTAAAACCCATTGACGCATCAATTTGGGAGTCTTTTCAAAGCCAGCTTTACTACCACCAATCAGAATTTGACGCCGATGACGGCTACCTTGCGCTGAAAGAAGCACTGGGGAACTTCGACGCTCAGCACGGCACAAAAGGAAACCGCATTTACTACCTCTCGACACAACCTAGTTTCTTTACCACCATTATTGAAAAGCTCAAACAGCACGAGCTTTTATATCCAGAGCAAGGCGCCGATAATAAATGGTCACGAGTCATTATCGAGAAACCCTTCGGCCATGACCTGAAATCGGCCGTTGAACTTCAAGCAGAGCTCATGCGCTATCTCACAGAATCTCAGCTTTACCGAATCGACCACTATCTGGGAAAAGAAACGGTCCAGAATATTCTCGTTTTTCGGTTCGCTAATGCCATTTTTGAAAACCTGTGGAACCATCGTTACATCGATCATATTCAGCTCACAGTTGCCGAGGATATTGGCATCGGCAAACGGGGCCGCTTTTATGAAGAACAAGGGCTTGTACGTGATATCATGCAAAACCACATGATGCAGCTGCTCTCGCTGATCGCAATGGAATCGCCAGTCAACCTGAACCCAAGCTCTATTCACGATGAAAAGGTCAAAGTTTTAGAAGCTATTCGCCCATTTACCACCGTTGATTTTCAATCATCAGCTGTTCGAGGACAGTATGGCAAAGGGTTTGCCAATGGCGAAGAGGTCAAGGGGTACCGAGAAGAAGACAATGTCGCTCCTGACTCTGGAGTTGAAACGTATGGCGCAGTCAAGCTTTTTATCGATAATTGGCGCTGGCACCAAGTCCCCTTTTATCTCCGCGGAGCGAAGCGTTTGCCAAAGCGGGCAACTGATATTGCCGTGGTATTCAAAAAGCCGCCGGGAGTTTTGTTTCAAAGCCAAGACAACAACCATGAGCCCAATGTGCTCACGATCCGCATCCAACCGAACGAAGGAATTGCACTGAAAATTAACTCTAAAGTACCGGGTCCGAGCAGCCCAATTCAGCCCGTGACGATGGATTTTCGCTATGGCGCCTTTTTTGGCTTAACACCGCCAGATGCTTATGAGCGCTTGATTTGCGACTGCATTGCTGGCGATAATACCCTCTTCGCGCGGCAAGATGAAGTCTTTCATTCATGGAAATTTTTTACCCCCTTACTCGACTACTGGGCCAATACAACATCAACCGATTTTCCGAACTACGCAGCGGGAAGCTGGGGCCCCAAAGCTTCTGATGAAATGCTCCAATGTGATAAAAGGAAATGGCGTCTGATCTGATGACGCCATTGCCTACAGCTGATTTAGGCAAATATCTTTGGTGGGAAAAGAGAATTTTAGATGAGCGATCAGAAGACACAACTTGGGTTATAAGGCTTCAATTGGAAGCAATGATTGAGGCAAGCCTCTCAAGTGATCTATTTGGATTGAGGAACTATCAATGTCACAACTCGTATCTCCTGCAGAGATTGAAACAAAACTCGCCTACATTTGGGATTCGTTTCAAGGAACGAACAAAATGCGCGCTTGTCTGTTCAATCTCATTATCTATACCCAACAGGGTGCGCGCACGACCTATTTTTCAACGATTGCCCAAAAAGTGATTGAAAAGTTCCCCTCGCGAATTCTCTTTATCACCTACAATGATAAAGCCACTGATCGAGAGCTCAAAACAGCTGTTTCTGTCATGACAGCAGAGGCGGGCACAAGTGTGATTGCCTGCGATCTTATCGAGGTCGCCGTATCTGCTCACAACCAACTGCAAGTTCCCTTTGTGATTTTACCCCATATTCTGCCCGACTTACCAATTTACGTCGTGTATGCCGATGACCCCACCGCTAAAAATCCGATTGCAAAAGAGCTCGAAGTGCTTGCTAATCGGGTCATTTTTGACTCAGAAAGCTCACCGGACCTGACAGCTTTTGCCCGTACTGTTACTGAGAAACATCACCGTGAACAAATCGACGTCGCCGACCTTAACTGGGCGCGTATTGAAGGGTGGCGCCAGCTTTTTGCCAATGTGTTCAAAGCCCCTGATGAGCTCGATCTGCTGCGCCAAGCAGTCAAAATAGAGATTGATTTTAATGCCTACACAACTGCAGCTCTTTGCCAAACAAAAACCCAGTCGATCTACCTTCAGAGCTGGTTGGCCAACCGGCTTGGCTGGAACTTAAATGGAGTAGTGCACAAAAAAAACGAGCTGATATTTTCTTATAAAACAAAAAGCCAATCACTAGAAATTGCGCTTAAACCCAAAGAAATGCCAGGTACACTACCTGGCCGGCCTCTTGCCGTTGCTATTGAAACCGCTACGGAAAACCGCTACCTCTTTCAGCGAAAAGCCGATCATCCCCATCACGTTATTATCGAAAAATCGACCCCAGCTGCATGCTCGTTGCCAACGACATTTATTTTTGAGCAAGACGTATCTGGCAAGTCTCTTGTCAGTGAAATTTGTCACAAAGGAAGTAGCGAGCACTACTTAAAAATGCTCGCCCAATTAGCCCAACTTCAACCCAAAGAATTATGCCCATGAATGAGAATATTCACTTTTTTTCCTGGGATGATCGGCGCGATATCGCTCATCCTGGCGACTACGAAGCAACGCTTACATTTTGCGCTGAGCACTTCGCCAGCTGCGCCAAAGAAGCAATCAAAAACCACGGTTTCTTTGCGGCAGCGCTATCTGGTGGATCAACCCCAAAGGCAATTTACCAAAAAGTGACCCATCCACCCTATTCCGATGAGCTTGACTGGAGTAAATTCATTTTATTTTGGAGCGATGAGCGAAACGTCCCGCCTACTGATCCCAAGAGCAACTTTTGGATGGCAATGGAAGCGGGCTTTAAGTCAGTTTCTATTCCGAAAGAGCAAATTTTCAGAATGGAAGCAGAAAGCCAAATCGAAACACATGCCGTGAAGTACGAACAAGCTATGCGCGATCTGCTCGGTAACCGCCCTTTTGACCTCATGATGTTAGGTGTCGGTACTGATGGCCACACAGCGTCCCTTTTTCCCAACACGACTGCCCTCCAAGAAAAAGAAAAGTGGGTTGTTGCCAACTACATCCCACAAGCCAAAAGCCATCGGATGACGCTGACCTATCCCTGCATCAATCGCTCGATCAACACCGTCATTTACGCACTTGGAGCTCAAAAGCAACAGATTATAAACGATGTGTTTCTTAAAACCACTGAGCCTCCTTTTCCAGCTTCGCTTGCCGGCACACCGACAAGCAAAGCTCTTTGGATCATCGACTCAGACGCTGGCACAACGTTACTGGAAAGCCTTCCACCGGAAAAAATACACAACCGATCCCAAGCAGGTTAGCATTAAAACCCAAGTTCACCCTTTTGTAGAGGCTCCTCGCAAAAATCGCTTTCGAAGGGAAATTTGATGATTTTGACTTGAGAACCGCTTTTTGTAAATTGACATATCCTGCTAAGGATAGGCAATTTACAAAAATCGGTTCTCAGGAGTCTCTACAAGGAATGAACTTGGGTATAGAGAAATCCAAACATTTTGGAGGTTCTTGCAAGAACCTCTTTGGCATGGCCAACCACTTCATCAGGTCATCCAAGGGCTAGATGATCGAGGGTTAGCACTCTTGAGCCATGCTTTTTTTTTCTAGGCTGTGATAGAATGCCCTCGTTATGAATGTGCTTGGTATTGAAACCACCTGCGATGAAACAGCTGTAGCCATTGTGCAGGATGGAAAAAAAATTTTAGCTAATGAGATCTCGTCTCAAGTGGAGCTTCACGCCGCTTATGGCGGCGTCTTTCCCGAGCTCGCCTCACGTGAGCATATCGACCAGGTGCTGCCGCTAGTCGAAAAAGCGCTGGCAACAGCCGCACTGATTCCTAGCGCCCTTGACCTCATCGCTGTTGCCCACGGGCCAGGACTAATGGGCTCGCTACTAGTCGGAACGACAGCAGCAACTGCGCTTGCTTTTGGTTGGAATAAGCCGATCATTGGAGTTAATCATGTTGAGGCTCATCTCTATAGCGCCTTGATGGGCGATAGCAACCCACCTCTTTTTCCTGCGCTCGGCGTCGTGCTATCAGGCGGTCACACCTTTCTCGCTCATGTCACAAGCCCGACGAACTACGACATTTTGGCGACGACCGTCGACGACGCTGTAGGCGAGGCTTTCGACAAAGTCGCAGTCTTGCTCAACCTTTCCTATCCAGGTGGGCCCGCAATCGAGCAGCTCGCCCAAAAAGGCGATCCCAACCGCTACAGCTTCAAAGCAGGTCAAGTCAAAAACCAGCCGCTCGCTTTTTCCTTTAGCGGACTGAAGACCAATGTTTTTTACACCGTTAAAGATGCGGCTGTTACCGAAGATAACCGGCGCGCTATCGCCGCGAGCTTTCAACGCGCTGCAATCACCGATATTACTCTTAAGATAAGCCGCGCACTTAAAGCTTTTCCATACCGCGCAGTTTACTTTGGCGGCGGTGTCACAGCCAATCAGGCACTTCGCGACCATTTGACAAGGAAAAATTTTTCCTGCCCTCTTTACTGGCCACCTCTTGCTTTAACAGGCGACAACGGCGCGATGATCGCCGGATTGGGGTTTCACCTTTTTCGCGACGGCAAACAAACGTACCCAACCCCCTTTCCCCGCTCCAAACAAACAGCAAGAAAACAATTATCCCTTGTTTAGAATGGAAATTTGGTTTAAAATGGGAAGCGACAAAAGGAACAAAAATTTTAAGAAAGCAAAGTTATGGCAAAAAAAGGCGCGCGCGAAAAAATTAAATTAAAAAGCAGTGAAAGTCACGAGTGTTACTGGACGTTTAAAAATAAACGCAATACCCCAGATCGCTTGGAATTTAAAAAATACGATAAAACACTGCGCCGACGAGTCAACTTCAAAGAAGCCAAATGATCCCGATTGGCTTGTCTTCAGCCTTGTAGGGTTAATAAAAATCCTCTATATACCTAAAGACGACTCAATCTGCAAAAAGATTGATTATTGAGGCTCCTCGCAAATTTCCCTTCGAAAGCGATTTTTGCGTAGGAGCCTCTATTCAGCGAGATTTTTATAGTGCTTCAATCCCCTTAGGCAAGGCCAACTGTTCCATGTTGTTCGAATTTTCCATTGCTAAAAAGTATCTCATTCCCCAAAAAAAACGCCTCGCCATGTCACTGATCGCTTTGATGTCTATTGGCGTTATTTCAATCGTCGTTTGGCTTGTCCTCGTCTTCCTCTCTGTCATTGCAGGCATGGAAAAAGGATGGATCCATAAGCTGACAGCGCTTAATGCTCCGGTCCGGATCGCGCCCACCTCAGAGTATCACGCTTCCTACTACTACCGCATTGATAGCATCAGCGCTGCTTCCAACTATACGTGCAAAAACATTGCCGAAAAAAAAGACTCTCTTAGAACCAATCCATACACTTTTGAAGAAGATCCCGCAATTCCAGCCATTTGGCCCACCGCTCATCTCGCACAAGATGGCTCGCTCAAAGATCTTGTCAAACTCGCTTTTAGCGCAATCGAAAAGACCTCGTCACCCAAGCAAAAACTCACTGCACAAGATTACGAAATTAGCGCTGCCCAGCTTAATTTACAGGTGATGAGCATCAATAGTCGAGGCATCTCCAAGCCCGAAGCCCATTTTTCACAGCTTTCACATCTCTCTTCATTCAGCCACTACAACCCCGACTTGTCGGCGCTGATTGAGCCGCCGCGAATCAAAGACGTCAACCACCTGCTGATGCGCGCTTCCCTTTCTCCAGCGCAGTTAAGCCAACAGCCACAAATCGCGACCTTTCAAGACAAGCTCGCCGCCCTGTTTTCAGCGATGACGATCACCCGCGTTCAAACAACTCACTGCCACTGGCGGCAACTCGCCGATCTTATTCCCGAAAATATGCCCTTTTTTGCAACAGCAAAAGTGACCCCAACAAAGCAAATTGCCTATGTGTTGATCCCACTGCAAAAAAAAAGAGCTGCGATACCATCGAGCAAGACGCTTGTGACAGGTTCTTTGATGCGCACTCATGGCCAGCTTTTTTTCACTTCACGAGAAGGAAAAACTTTTCCGGTCAGTCGAGCCACCCAACTGCAAACAACCGAGCCCCTTTCGTTTGCCGCCGAATGGATACCGACTTCTTTTGATACTATCTCAGCGCTCAGTGATCTAGAGTTTGCCGTCAAAACGACGCTCCAAGGCAAAACCCTAGCCGGACAAATTCACTGGAATGATCTTATTATTGAAGCCGCAACAATGAAAACCACCTTCTCCTCGCCGCCACCTATTTCCCCTCCATGGCCTTATTTTGTCTCTGCTCCTGGGAAAAAACCCATCGCATGTTTACCCGAAGTTCCCGGCGAGCCACCAGGAGTCGTGCTACCTAAAAAGTTGCAAGAAGCAGGGATTAAAATTGGCGATAGCGCCTCACTTGTCTACAAAACAGCGACGTTGAGTTCGCTCCAAGAGCAGCTCCTTCCCGCCACCGTTGTCGGCTTTTACGACCCAGGCATCATGCTCGTTGGGCTACGACCTGTATTAACGCATGCGCATGTCATCCGCGATATCAACCTTTCAACCGAAGCACCTGCCCTTATTCCCTACCCAACTAACGGCATTCACGTCTGGTTTGATGACCTAAGCCAAACAGAGGCGATCTGTACTCAATTGGATGCCGCATTTGATCGGGCGGGAATTGCTAATTATTGGTCGATCACACCGTTTTACCAGTACGAATTCGCTCAAGACTTTTTTCAGCAGTTTAAAAGCGATAAATATCTGTTAACTTTGATCGCCGCTTTGATTTTGATTGTCGCTTGTACCAACATCATTTCACTGCTCGTGATTTTAGTCGGGGAAAAAAAGCGCGAAATTGCCATCTTGCGGGCAATGGGAGCCTCAAAACGGAGCATTGCACTCATTTTTACTTTATGCGGTGGAATCATGGGGCTAGCAAGTACCCTGATCGGAATTTTCCTGGCTTATTTGACGCTACACAATATCGATACCGTCGTCCACTTCTTGAGTTTTTTACAGGGACATGAGGCATTTAATGCCGCTTTCTACGGCAAGTCGCTTCCAAGTGAGTTAAGCGCCACCTCTTTGAAGTTCATCGCCATTGCAACTCCGCTGTTGTCACTGCTTGCAGGCCTTATTCCGGCTTTAAAAGCCTGTCGCTACCGGCCCTCTGAAATTTTACGATCTTAAGCCAGGGAAAACCATGGATAATGACCCTATTTTAATCGCCGAAAACCTCTCCAAGTCATTCTTCGAACAACGAGAAATTGAAGTCTTAAAAGAGGTCTGTCTGACTCTTTACCCGGGCGAAAGTCTAGCGATCACAGGGCCATCAGGAGTTGGCAAAAGCACTCTTTTGCACGTCTTGGGAACCATCGAACGCCCCTGCTCAGGATCGCTCCAAATCGCCGGACAAAATGCCCTTACTCCCGATGCCGCGCTGATCCGCAATCGCCACATCGGATTTATCTTTCAAAACTTCAACCTTCTTCCCGATTACACAGCGTTAGAAAATGTCTTAATGCCGGGAAAAATCGCCCGCAAACCGATGAAAAAAGATTCCTCTTTTATCGACAAAGCGCACACACTGCTCAAACAGGTCTCGCTCTTAGATCGCATCGACTGCTTGGCGCGCCACCTATCGGGCGGCGAAAAACAGCGCGTTGCTATTGCGCGCGCCCTTTACAACGACCCCGATATTATCCTCGCTGACGAACCCTCTGGAAACCTCGATGACAAGCAATCGAGCATGATCCACACTCTACTGCTCACTCTAACTGAGCAAACGGGCAAAGCGCTGATTATTGTCACCCACGACCAAGCCCTTGCTTCTCTCTGTCACCGGAAACTCTTCCTTAAAAATGCCCGCCTCATTTGAAACCCAAGCTTACGCCTGATGATAGCTCAGAAGAGCTTTTATAAAGAGACATATCGGGGACAAGCCCTTGCGGCTTGTCCCCTGCTTGCCCCTTTGAGCTTCAATACTTTCGCGACAAATCGGATTCTCCGTCGGGGGGCCGTGCTAAGATGAATCACTTACGAGCCTTGAAAAAGTCAAAAAAGTTGCTATCTGGCCATTTTAAAGCCTCTCTAGAGAACTTTAAATTCAGGTTGCTTTTGGGCGCTTTTAAACCGGAAGGAGTATAGGGCCAGATTGTAGAAAAAAATCCTGCGTAGGGACACGAAAAAGCGCAGCTTGAAGTGCCCGTAGCAGTCGACACTCAGGTTACAAGGAGTGAGCTTGGGCTGAGGATTGGAAAGTTAAGCTTGTGAGAAATGCCCACTAAAGTTATCTTTCTTTCTTTAGCCGAGGTCTTTAAACCCAAGTTGTGTGGTATATACCACACAACTTGGGTTTAATCACTTTAGCAACTATTGCCTAAAGTGGACTTTTGAGCTGCGCCAAAATCATCGCATTTTGCGGCGACAAGCAATTTTTGTAAGAACCTCTTGGGTCAAAGACTTTTAATTGAAAAGAGTATGCTTATGGACATTCTCGTAGTTGGTACGGGCTATGTCGGTCTTGTCACGGGCATCTGCTTTGCCGAAATGGGCCATTCAGTGACATGTCTCGATATCGATAAAGAAAAAATTGCACTTCTTCGGCGTGGAGAAATTCCCTTTTTTGAGCCCGGTTTACGCGAGCTACTCTTAAGCAACCAAAAACAACAGCGGCTTTTCTTTACGACTGACTATGCCGTCGGGATGGAGCGCGCTGAAGCTTGCCTAATTGCTGTTGGAACGCCTTCTCTCGCCGATGGCTCTGCTGATCTTTCCCAAATCGAACAGGCCGCTACTACCATTACAGATCAGATCAAGCGCCACACAACTATTATCATTAAATCCACTGTCCCAGTTGGGACAACGCGCGACCTCAAGCGGCGAATGCGCGCAGCTCTTGATGCCCGTAACCCAGCGCTTTCATTTGATATCATTGCAAGCCCTGAATTTCTCAAAGAGGGATCCGCAATTGAAGATTGCATGAAGCCCGATCGGATTATTATTGGCAGCGACAATGAACGAGCGACTAATGTCGCGCGGATGCTGTACTCTCCTTTTACCTTGAGCCGCGATCGAATCCTGATCATGAATTTTGAGTCAGCTGAGCTGTCGAAATATGCCTCTAATGCGATGCTTGCCCTTAGAGTTTCATTCATGAACGAGCTGTCTTCTCTTGCAGAAGCTGTCGGCGCTAATATCCATGAAGTTAGACAAGGAATAAGCAGCGACCAGCGGATTGGCTACCAGTTTTTGTATGCGGGAGCAGGTTATGGTGGTTCGTGTTTTCCCAAAGACCTCCGGGCGTTAAAAGCAACGGCGACGGCAAATGACTGTAGTAGTTTAATCGTAACAGCCATCGAAAAGGTCAATGAAAACCAAAAGCGCGTTTTGGCAAATAAAATCACCGCTTATTTTGCAACTCAAGGCGGTGTTCAAGGAAAGACAATCGCTGTTTGGGGACTTTCCTACAAGCCCAATACCGATGATGTCCGCGAAGCCCCAGCGTTGACCTTGATTCGCAAACTCCACGACCAAGGAGCGACTTTGCGCCTGTACGACCCTATCGCCAGCGACAATGCAAAAAAAGCTCTTGGCCCCTTACCTAGAGTGTCTTTTTGCACATCTGAATACCACGCCGCACAAAATGCCGATGCCATTGCCCTTGTCACTGAATGGAAGCAATTTCGGTTTGTCAATTTTTCCTCTTTGATTACCGCCATGCGCGGCACAGCTTTTTTTGACGGGCGGAACCAATATAAGGCGCAAGAGATGGCGGCAAAAGGGTTTGACTATTTTGGCATTGGCATGTTGCCAACACCAACAGACTTATTGCGAAAACTGCGCTGTTTACACCAAAAGCAGGCTCATAGTTATGCCTCTACCTCTGTTTGCAACCCCCATCCTCTCTTTGATTGAGCGGCAACTACAAACGGCCATTCCAGAGCCGGTGGGACCTCACGGATCTCTTTTTGAAGCGGCCCGCTATACCCTACTTGCGCCTAGCAAACGCCTGCGCCCGCTATTTCTACTCACCCTGTTGCAAGACTTTGAAATTCCTTTTGAACTAGGCCTTGACCCCGCTGTAGCCTTAGAGTGCGTCCACAGCTACTCACTGATTCACGACGACCTACCTTGCATGGACAACGATGATTTTAGAAGGGGCAAACCAGCGCTACACAAAGTATATGACCCAGCGCAGGCGTTACTAGTGGGCGACTACCTTTTAACGCGCGCCTTCGAAATTCTTTCTCAAACAGCTAGCCTTGACCCCTTTCTTCGCCTTGCTCTTACGGAAGTGCTTGCTAAAAAAGCAGGTAGTGAAGGAATGATTGGCGGCCAAGTGATCGATCTAATTGCCGAAACAACTCCTCTTTCGCCAAAAGATTTAGAGCAGATGCATCGTTGGAAAACGGGATCTTTGTTCGCCGCAGCTTGCACAATGGCAGCTATCATAGCGAAGCTCGAGAAAACAGAGCGCGAAACAATCAACCAATGTGGGGAATTATTCGGAATCGCCTTTCAAATAGCCGATGATCTAGACGATAGAGCCGATGATGCAAAAATCATGAAAAAAAACGGTCAGACCCATCAAAAATCGACTTTCACCTCTTATTATGGATTAAAACAGACCATCGAACTTAAAAACCGCTTTTTTGCCCGCACTTTTGAAATGCTCGACTCTTTGGCGTGCCCGACCCCTCGCTTTCACCAGCTGATCGTATCGCTCCAATCATCGGCAAAATTTTCTCACTTGTTGCCTGAGGCTTGAATTTTTACCTACTTTATTCAATGATGCTGAAAATTCAAGGCTCAAAACAGGTCAAAGAGGCCCTTGCAAAATTCCATTTCGAGTCAAAATCATCGAATTTTGCGGCGACAAGCGATTTTTACAAGAGCCCCAAAAAACCATCAAATTTATCTGAACCATCATAAAACCTGTGAGTGCGACCTATGGATATTGATTTGAATTTTTCTTTTTCCCATGCTTGAAATGGAAAAAATGGCCCCTACTTTATCCAAGTATGTGCCCATTTTTCCGTTTCAAGCATGAAAAAAAT
>JBCCHO010000002.1:0-28226 GCA_039028715.1 Chlamydiota bacterium
CCCATCAATTTATAATTATAAGTAGTTCATTATAAATAACTTATATCATAAATAGGGGTTTATTTCCAGAGTCTTGTGAGAAATACGGGTTAGAGGTTTTAAATTTTTTTTCATAAAAATTAACTAAACTTTTTTTTGACCGTCTCTTTCAAACACAGAAAAAGGATCTCTCAGTGACACAAGCCAGTTTAAGAAACCGTTCAAGCTTTGGACTTCCCTTTTCTTCTTGATACGCAGTAACACTTTCGAGGCCATAGCAAGCTGGTCAAAACCTCTTCGCAAAAGAAAAATCATCGCATCTTCTGAGACGTCTAACCCCTTCTTTGCTAGGGTCGCTAGATTGCCAATCCCCTCAGCGACATAGGGCGAAGAAAAAGTGGGGCCAGTAGCAGACGGGTTTTTGAAGGCCAAAGAGCTGCATATATGCGCATACCTCCTAGCTTGTTTTCTGCGGAAACCAGCCCCAAAATCTTTGAGTGCGGAAGAAATCCACCGAAGAGGAGCTTTGACTCGATAGCCTTTCAGGATTTTTTTTCGAAGAAGAAAAAGTGTTTTCTGAAGAATTTTTGGATTTTTTGCCCACCAGCTAGGGCAGATTTCCAAGACTTTCTGGAAGATGTTTTTTCTTTTCCGAGGGGCGGAAATCATCCACTCTTTGAGCACAGCTAGCAGCTCGTTGTTTTTTTGCCTCTCTTTTTCTTTTCGAGAGGGGGGAACGCCAAGAGTGACTTTTCCTTTTGGGGTCAGCTCGTAGATATTGCGCCCGTCAAGAAGGCGTTTGTATCTGCGGCACTTGTAGAGAGTGCGGCGGCGCTTGATATAGCCGTTTTTGATGTCGCTTTTGATGTGTAAGATTGCCGTGCGCCTCGTCACTCCCCTTTTGGTTGCGATTTCTTGATAAGAAAGCTGCACTTTTTGCCTCTGAGCAAAAAGCTCCGCAGACAAAAAAGTTTCTTTTGCCATGTCTGTGTCTCCTGGGATTTCTTTGGTGAAAAAAGAAACCAAGGAGAACACGAGAATGTAGTTGGATATTTTCTCTGCTGAAGAAAACACGGATCGAGCGATCCGAAAATAACAAGGGGGAAATCGGGGATGGAAATATTTTGGGTTGGCAGCTACTATTAGCTCTATGCCGAGGAGTTTGGATCAAAACGTTTCTCCTTGGTAGCCCCTGAGGAGTTTGGCGCTCCAAGGGGGCCTTGTTTTATCCGATTGTTACTTTTTCAAAGATTTTTTCCAAAAGATTTTTTTAGGGTGAAAAGCGCCGAAGCAGAAAGCTCTAGCAAGATATTCTACGAAGTAGAATATATACTTTGGGGTGAAATTTTTTCTGCCTAATCCAACCCAATTGTTCTATTGAGACGGTCTATTTCTTCTTGCTGGGATTGGATTACTTGGGATTGATTTTGAACCAGGGTTTTTAGAGAGCTGATTTCTTTCTTCATGTTGTTTAAGGAATCGACCATCTGGTGTATCGCTACACAATGAGCTTTGCCCCAATCATAAGGCCATGCTTTTCCGTGTCCATAATGACCATGGTCTCCATGGGCGTTCCCCTCTCCTGAATAACAGAATGGTGGAGTAACGTTCGATGTTGATTCAGATTCTCCATATAGGGTCAAAGGGATGAAAACAATAAACCCCAACTTACACCAAAGAGGCAAGAAAAATACAAAAAGCAACCTTTTTTTCATTTTTTGAGACACTTTAATATCTATGTATATATCTACTTGATTTTTAGCTAGTTAACTATAAACTATTACACATTAACTTCTTGAGCGGAGCTTTTAGTTTTATGCAGTCCTTTTCTTTCCAAAGGGTCACTGATGCTGTTGAGATGATCGTGGAATTTTTCAACTATTCGCTGAGCTTCTTCATCATACATTCTTGCAGCTCCGAGTTTGCCCTCAACACTGTTCCAAACGTTTTTAGGGATATTGTTCTCAACTAGGGCGAGTGCTTCTTTCCTCATCTTAGCAGCGCTTTTTTGACATTCTTTCACCCTATTTTTTTGGTCAAGCAATTCAGTTGCTGAATTTACGATGAATTTTTTTTCTATTTGAGAGTTTTTCAAACAGTTCAAAAAGTTTTCATAATCGTTTTTGAATATGGTTTTGAAATTTTCCTGAAAGAAATCGACCATACCCATTTCTTTATAATTTTTTTTTAAAAAAAAGGGATATATCGCTCCCCCATCATATTCATTTTCGTTTAACCTTTTTATTGAAGCTTCTTCGTCTTCAGTCTGTTGCTTAAAAACAGCGCTTATAATCTGTTCAATTATCGAGCATGCTTCCTGTTCTTTTTGTTCTTGTGTTTCGGGGTGAAATCGACTTCTACCGAAATCAAAACCAAAGTATCGAATAACATATCCCCCACCAAAATCAGGGATGACAACAAAATTAATGCTGCCGTCCCGATCTAAAACAATCCCATTTTGGTACATGACAAAAATATCAACAACCATCGGACGAAGTATTCTTTTCCAAGCCTCTTTACTGTCACGCGCTTCTTTTTCTTTTAAAAATCCTTTGGGGATATCTAATTCTTGTGCTTTTCCCCCAGAAGAGTACCAATCTAAAAGCTTTCTAAGTCGTGTTTTTCTCTTAAGCGAAGCAACTGAAGAGTTTTTCCAAGTTGAGTTTTTTTTGTCCTTTGCATCAATAATAAACCACTCTTTTTTCTGGGTTAAGGCTTTAAAAGACCAGCTTACAAATGTTGGGAAGCCTGTAGTTTCTCCTTCTTGATCAAAAACATCTACTCTGCGACTCTTGATGTTGCAAATTCCAAGTTTCGAAAGCCATCGAGACATCGTGACTTCGAAGTTTACAGCGTTAATCCAGTCAGAACCAGTTCCAGTTTTAGTCCAGTCGGAGCTTTTTTCCCATCCACATCGATTTACAGGCAAAAAAATTACAAAATCTGTACCAAGAATTTCCCAAACTTGCTTGTTATCGCCCTCAGCAATCTTTCCCCCTATTTTGTAAGCCTTCCCCTCCTTTTCTCCTTCGAATTTAATCCACATTTGGCTACTTATCTCCGCTTTTCATCTTACGAATCCCATTCCTTAAGGTGTGGGAGGATGTCAACCGATTGACGCCTTTTCTGGCATTTTTCTCAAAATATTTTTTTTGTGACGAAAAGCGCCTAAGCTGAAAGCTCTAGCAAGTCTTCTTCGAAGAAGAAGTACTACTTTGGGGTGAAAGATTTCAAAGTTGAGGGATCGAATTCAGAATACAAAGAGGCTTTCGCTTCAAGTGTTTCCATCCAGGGAACAATTAGAAATTTAATAGACGAAGTATTATTGGTTAGCTCTAAGAAACGATCAAAACGCCTTTTGGTGTCTTGCAGTCGAAAAAGCTGCTCTCCACTAAAAAATCGCCTTGCCTCAACAGCAGGGTAAATAGGATTATAGGCAAGCGAGAGAGTGATTAAAAACCGATTGGATGCCGCGACAATTTTAGGACTCTCATTTTGAAATAGATCTTTTGTTTCATCCTCGGGTAAGCAATAAGCAATAAAATCTATTTTGTGTAAGCCATTAATAGACTTTCTTTTTTCGGGATCTTTTTGAATAGCGCCCGTATCATAGCTTCCAAATAAATCTAAGCCTTTTCTTACTATAGCTACTGAATCGCGCGCAAGATCGCCCTCTCGACAAGAAGAAATCGATAAATTAGCTGCTTTACTTTTCCCAGCTCCTGTAATCATCCATACTCTATTATTAATTCTGAACAGATCCGCATAGTAAATGGAATCTACATGGGGACTCGCCATTAAATGGGGGTACGGATTCACGTTTTTTAGATCCTATTTTTTTTGCCAGTCTCTTGTGAATTCAAATTAATTTCAATAAAAATTTTTAATTACCGTAAGTTGAGGGTCTCTAGTTAGAAACTCTTTATTTACACCCGCTATTGGGAAGCATCCCCCATGTTCTGACTCAAGTTCCCGTGCAATCAAAAACAAATCGGCAACAGTTTTCTCGTGTTTTTTTGCCCCCCACACGCTGTTAATCATTTTTTTGATAGCTTCGGATTTTCTCTCGCTAAGATTGTCCGACGAGAAAGAAAGAGAAATTTCTGCGATTTTTTGGTTCTGAAATCTCTTTGAATCGCCATAGTCAACTATCTCACCATCAACTAACTCGCAAAACAAGCGAAATGACATATCTTCTTCATCGATCAAAAAAACCCCATGCCCCAGATAAAGGGCTTCGAAGATGTTTTCAGATAGCTCCACATTTCTTTCGAAAAACAAAGGAGCATTTAAAGTGCTAGAGATTCGGTGTTTGATTTCTCTAGTCATTACTTTTTTTGGTTTTGTTTGAACCGCCATTTTAGTCATCCTTCGGTCGTTTGTTTTCGTAGTATTTGTCCTTCTCTTTCTGAGAAAGTTTCTTGTACAGCTTTTTGAGAAGAGCTTTCAGCTCTCGCAAAAAATAGCACTTCGGATCGAAGCGATACAATCGCGTCCGCCCCTCGTAGTAGCTCCTAAGAATCCCTGCTTGCAGTAGATTAGCTAATCCCTTATTGACCGTCTGAAAGTTCATGTTAAAATTGTGCTTAAGCTCACTTGGGTAGCACTTTTTGTTTTTCAGCAGATAGAAGAGGATCTTTGCGTTTGTCTCTGTCCCAAAAAGCGCTTTTCTCACTTGTGTCTCCAATCTTTGGGCTTGTAGTTTTCAAACCCTTTCTTCCCCCCTTTCAACACAGCCCAAAGCATTTCTACAGGACTATCTTCGAAATTCCTTCCGTAGTTTTTCAAGATTTCTTTTGCTTGCCTTGACTCCCATTCATCGCCTTTTAAAGCTGCAAATTGAAGAAATGGAATAGCTTTTTCTTTGTTCCCGTGGAAAGAGAAAAAATCCCCCAAAAGATAAGCGGGGTAAGTCTCGCCATTGTCTGTTGCTTTTGCAGCCCAGTACAAAAAAGCTTCGTTATCAATCGGACGATTCTTGCATATTCCTTCCGTTCTGAAACCCCCGAAGATGAGCATCAAAATACATTGAGCTTTGACATCCTCTTGCTCAGCAGCAAGAGTGAAATACTCAATAGCTTTTTCTCTATTTGGTTCGCAGCCTTCCCCCCGCTCGTAAGCAAGAGCAAGGTTGAACTGTGCTGAAGCATCTCCTTGCTCGGCAGCAAGTGTGTAGTATTCGATAGCTTTCTTGTGGTCTTGTGGAACTCCAGTTCCATTATCATACATGCAACCTAGGTTATATTGAGCCTTAACGTCATGTTGTTCAGCAGCAAGCCTGTAGTATTTAACAGCCTTTTTTTTGTTTTGAACAACCCCTGTGCCATTGCCATACATGAAGCCCAGCTTATATTGAGCTGGCGCATACTTCTGCTTCGCAGCAAGCCTGTAGTATTTAACGGCTTCTTTTTTGTTTTGACCGACTCCGAGCCCCTTGCTGTATGCATAACCAACGCTAACTTGTGCTGCTGGATCTCCTTTCTTTGCCTTTTCTAAATTGGCCTCAAATTCTCTTTTCTGCTCAACAAAAGAAAGCTGTTGTTCTGTTTGCTTCTTGGATGCTCCAAAAACTGTAGACGGCGGTTGCACCCAGCTTTCAGAAAAGATATGGATGCAAAAAAGAGCAAAAACGAAGAACGAGCAAACAGGGAGAATCGCACATTTGACGAGAGCTAGGTTAGCAGCAGTAAGTACGCCGCTCCAATCTTTACCCTCTCGTTTTTTGTACTCTATTATCTTTTTTGGAACGAACCAAAACAACAACGACAAAATACCTGACACGCCCAACCAAATCGATCCGCCTACCATCAACCGGTAAGCTGTTGACCTTGGATAGTCCGTTGAAAAGCTGAGCGCTATCAGGAGCATCAAGCAGAAAAGAACCAGCCAAAGCGCGAAGTGAAAATACTTCGTTGCTCCAGATACTTCTTTCGAAAACCTCTTGAGAATCGGTAATAATTTCAACATACCACCACCTCCTATTCATCTATACATCTAGATGTGATATTACTACTATATACATTTTATTTCAATAGATATATAAAATTATTTTCAATTTTCTTATTCTGGTTTTTGTGGGTATTTTTCACCTCGCTTCTTGTTGTACTCTTCCACTTGTTGCTTTTGTATTGCAATCTGCTGTTGGAACCAAGCCTCAGAACCGATGGAAGGTTCAGCCTTTGTCTTTTGTCCACGCAGTTGGTCTACGATGCCTTGATTTTCTTTCATGACCTCAAGCGCTGCTGCTGTCTGCTTTTTCCCCCCTGGGTCTAAATTCCTATTTTTGATCATCTCATCCGCCTTCTTGGCTTGCGAATTCTCAGCATCAAGAGTCCCTTGAGAGTTAGCCTCCGCCGCATAGATTACCCCCTCTACATCTTCCTTGTGGTCTCCGAAATCATCCCTTAAGTTTTCTCCCTTTTGGTTGATGGTCTTAAGGACGTTCTCCCCTCCTTCTCCAAGTGAATCGTTCACTGCATTAACTCTATTCGTTATTGGAGCGTATTCTGGCGAAGAGAAGTCGTTTGGTTGCTCTGGAATATTTTGCTTGTTCTCCTCGTGCATTTCGTTAGCAATTGCTTGATTGTCTTGGTATTGGTCTTTGATTCTTTGTTCGTAGAAATCGAGGAATTCCCCCATTTGTTCCTTGTTTTCCATAGTGTTGTCTAGGATGCCATTGACTATCCCCATATCGTTGTTGTTGTTCTTTTTGAGATAGTCTACGTATTCGTTATTGAGGTTGATTCCGCCGTCTGCACTCATTGTTTTCCATTGGTCGACAGCGTTAGTAGCGGCTTCTTGCTCGCTAACGGCAGATCGATGTTGCTCTGTGAGACTAGCCACATTGCTCATATTGTGATTGAAATCTTGTGCCGATTTTTGAAGCTCAGAAAAGTTGTTCGCCATGTTTGCATTAGAGATGATCTGGCTTAGCTTTTGAACGTTGCTTGAAAAGCGCTCAGAAGCTTCGGCGCTCTCCCCGTGCTCTTTGCCCCAAGATTGGGTAATAGCCCCTTTAGCCCCCACTTTTAAGCCGAAGCTAAAATCAATCCCTCCTTCGGCCGTTAGATTTTTCGAATGGCCATCTGTCTCTCTATAGTTTTCCATGTGAGCCTTGACTTCGTCATAAGCTTCCATAGCTTGCTGCTGTTGTCCACCTTGCAAAGAATCTGACCAACCTTTGTTATTGTCCAGCGCTTTCACGAAGTTTTCTCCAGAAGCGATTGTGTCAGTTTGAGCTTGTTGCAATCCTTTTTCTATTGAGTCAACTTTGTTGGTAGACAAGCTTAAGCCCTCTTGAAGGCGGTTCCCCATCGATTGGTTGAGTCTAAGATCAGCTCCTGTGCTGCTGATCCCTTTGTTGACAAGCACATCGCCTCGATCGTTAGTGCTGAGAGAGTTGAAACCGTCGGAGTGGGTAGTTCGTCCTTGAGAAAGGGATGAGTTAGTATCCCAATGAATCCCAGACATCTTGGAAAAAGAGCGGTTGCCATAGTTGATGTTGCCGAATGAGTAGTTGCCAGATGTCGCTTCGCCTGAAGCTTGGGCGGCGGCGGCATGAGCGGGGGCATTGAGGGATCCTGCAAGGCTTGCCATCATGTGCCCGCCTCCTTTCATGAGAAAAAAAGTAAGCGTTCCAATCGTGGCGAGCATTCCAAAGGCCACCCCCTCCATTGAGGCGTAAAGGTCAGCAAGCCCGAATGAGGAGAACATATTGAACGAAACGCTCGATGTCCCGAAGGTTTTTTCTAGGCGGGTTTCCCAAAGGATTTGTAATAGAAATTTTGCAATTACAAAAAAGGGCGGCCAGAGAGATATCCAGACGAGAAGCTGGAACCAATGGATGACTATTCTGAACCCAACTGAGGCTAGGGCAAAGATGACGATGATCGGGAAGGAGATGTAGGCAAGCCCCTCTAAAACAATACGGGTGTATACGATGTATTGGACAGCAAGGGAGCCAATTGTTTTTTGGTTTGCTCGTTGGATTTGTGTTGCACGGAAGCTCGCAAAGTCTGGGGGGTTGGTGTGGGTGTTGATTGAGTCAATCAGGTAATGTTGTTCGAAAAATTTCTTCTGGCTAAGGAGCGCATTTTCGCTGTTTTTGAGCAGGAGTCCAGCGGGATTTCCAATATTGCCGTAGATAGCTCCTTTAATTGCGGTATCTTTGTTTTTCTTCATGAACGAGGAGAGGAAGGGGATGTCTTTTTTTGTTCCGATTCCTCGAATTTTGTTTTTTATTTTTTCTATTCCTGTGTGGCACCGCTCTAAAGTCTCTTTGCCGTTGTCGTCTATGTAAGAAAAGCTGTACCAGGGGTTGGTGTTTTTAGATAGGAAATCTAAAAGATCGTCGGCTTCAAAAAGATCTTGGCGGGTGTAAGGGGGGTTGATGAGGGATAAGTCATTGGCAATACAGTCGTAACAAAAGTTTTTTAGGTTTTGATCTAAATTAGCGTCGCTGATCTGTACTTGGCCTGAGCGAAAAAGGGTTTCACCGGCAAAAATGTGCCCTGTCCAGTTGTAGATCTCATCCTTTATTCCGTGGGCCGCTTTTTCAAACTCTTTTGTCACGCGATAGCTAAGCCATGACAAAAGTGCTGCCGATTTGGCTAGAACAAGGGGAACTCCCTCAACTCTATAAACAACGCTTTCGTTCGGACTGGCACTTTTGGCGACAAGGTGGTCTTTAATCCATACGTCAGAACGAAGAGAAAAAACGCTAAAAATAATAACAAAGGATGGAAGCCACCTTTTAAAGATGGGGCGGAAGCTTTCTTGGCCAAGAGCCAAAATATAAGCGGAAAATGTCCCAACAATAAGGGCAATAGCAAGCAAGCCTCCATAGCTTTTGCCGAACCCGTCCGTAGCGCCGTCAAAAACGAGGATATGCACTGCGTCAAAGATGGTTTTGAAAAATTTTCCGCCGCCGTAGGTGTGGATTGTTGAAAGTTCTGAAGGAGGGGGAGTTGTTTCCTCTGATGCTTGAAGAGAGCTGCAAAAAAAAGAAAAAAAGAGGCAAAAAAGAAAGAGCTTTTTCATCATAAAGCCTCCAAGGTGCGGCGGTATTGGTCTTCTTCTCGCAGGAATTTGACAAAGTGCCTAGTGTTCTCGATTTGTTGGAAGACAAAAGTTTTCCGAGCCTGGAGCTTTCCCCTCACTTCTTCGAGGGTTCTGATGTACTGCGCAAGCTCTGTAGACTCGATTTGGGCAGCCTCGATCGAAAAGGCAGTTTCTTTTATTTTTTCTAGGACTTCTTCGAAGAGGTCGTAGATTTTGAGAAAAGCGATGAGGTCGGCATATTCAGAAAGGGAGGAAAGGGCGGCTCTTCCTTTTTTGCTAGCTGAAATTGTGAGCAGAGTTGCAAGGGGTAGGTTGCTCCCTTTTAAAAGGTCTGTTTCTGCTTGCGTAAGGGCATAATTGCCTTTTCCGTTTTTGTTTCCAGCTCGTCCAGAGAGGATCTTGTCGCGCAATCCTCGCATTGTCTTTAGGGTTACCCACCCCCATGAGCTTTTTGGGTCGATCGTAAGGGTTTTAACCCCGATATTCGCAAGGTTTTGTGCTGTATCGGGGCTTAAAAAAGAGCCTTCTTTTGCAGTGTCTAAGCCTCCATGAAAAAAGTAGGCATTTTTGATTGTCCCCCCTTTTAACAGGCAACTCCATACTTCTTCTTCTTTTGGGGGATAGACTTTGCTTTCGTATTGGTTTTCAGTTCTCATGGGTTGCTCGTTAAAGCCTGCGACTTTTTTTGTCCCTGTTTTTTTGCGGATAATCGTTCCTGTGAGGTTTAGGAAAAGGGTTTTCTCTTCGTCTGAGAGATTCGCTCTCATTTTATTGAAGATGACCCATGTTAAGTTGTATTCGGAACCGAGATAATCACTTAGATCAGAAAGGTTGTCTTCCTCTTGCTTTCTTAAATCGGGCGAGGCGTTGCAGTTGTGGCGAGTTTCTATATAGTCTTTTGCCAGGGCATGGTTGCCTCCATGCTCACAGATGTATTTGCTCACATTCGAATTTTTGGTAAAAGAGGCGCCGTAGTTGACAAGGGTTCGTCCGATTTCGCAGGAGTTGATGTTTATGGCGTTCAGGTCAATGGCCTGGCTCAAGATGCCTCCCATTTTGGCATCGATGATCGGGGTAATGACATGAAGGGAGAGTTCAAAAGCATATGCCCCTGCGTTTTTCAGGATGGCTTTTGCCGCATCGATCATCTCTTGCCCCGTTACCAGGTTGATCGCTCCCATTCCGTAGCTGATGCCGCCACAGCCAGCGGAGAAGTGAGGGAACTGGATATGGATAGGGTTCATGTCGATCACGTTTGCTTTAATGACCCCTGTTCCCCCGAGCATGTGTACGCCCAGCGCGTTGTCGTTGACGAGCGCTCCTGAATTTAGGCTAGAGACAAGGCCCATTTTGCTCAGGCATCTTTCTAATTTGGTTTCTGCTTTCTCACCCATTAAAAAAGAGGAGGAGGCAAGAAAAATGAAAAATAGGAGTTTCTTCACTTGGAGACCTCCTTGTGGAGTTGTTTGTAAATATTTTCTTTTAGGCGCTGCATGCTAATGGCTCCATATCCGACGTGAATGGCTTGTTCTGTGTCTGGGTGCAAAACCACATAAGCGGGCGCAGCTTGGATTTTTAGCGAAGATCCTCGATCTTTTGCATGGCGAGGGTTTGGGAATTCGGGAAGCGGCTCTCCGTCTAGTGAGATGCCAATGACTTTCCACAGGCATTTCTCTTCAAACATTTTGACCACTTCTGCTGCGATTTGTGAATAGGGGTCATTTGATGTGAAAAAGAAAAGCAGCACGTGGGTTTCTTTTTTTTCTCTAATTAGAGTTTCGATTTGGCTCGCTTGGATCTCTTTTCGTCTTTTGATGGCGTAGCTGTCTGTTGGGTTGGTCAACTGACCCGAAAATCGGGCCTCTTCTAAACTGAGTTGGCTCCAAATTTTTTCAAACTTCGTTGAACTTTCTTCCGATCTGTCTTGAAGCTCGCGATAGGCTCTTACATTTTTTTTGGTCGGGAAAACAACCGCTTTTTTTAGTCTCCCTATAAACTCTTGCTGGAAAGCTGTGAGAATTTCTGCTGCTGCTTCCGCGGTTTCTGAGTCTTCTTGTGGATCTTCTTCTCTTTCTTCGTAGTAATAAAAGCCCTCAAGACCTTTTTTATAAAAAGGAGAAATTGCAGAAAGTTGCAGCGCAAAGCAGATGAAAAGAAGGGTTAGTTTGTACATTGACTTGCCTGTCCTTTTAAAAGGGTTTCTGTGGTGTTTTTTGACTGGTTCATGTCAAATTCAGCGGTTTTCTCTTTGAGTTTTTGTGATAGCCTTTCTGTATCGAAGGGGATGTCCAAAGTTTTGATGAAATCTTCGAAATTCATCTCATCAAATCGCAGCCGTTGTAGCTCAGAAATAGAAAAGCCTTCGGGTTTGGGGGTTTCTACATCTCCAAAATCAAGGCCAAGTTGTGCTCTCCCTTGTTCTTGAATGATTTTTGAAAGGACGCTGGGGAAGCAGACGTAGGTTCTTTCGCTTAGAAGTCCTAGTTTGATCCACCGTTTGCCAACGGGAATGCATTTGTCCATTTTCCGTGCTTCGAAAAGCTTGTCTTCTTCTTGCGAACAGTCTACAAGTCCTGTAGCAACAGCAACTCCGAGCTCTTTTTTCCCTTTGCATGGAACGCCGCAACAGTCATGAACCATTCTCCCTAACCAGGAAGTGCGGCACCGCAGCACTTTTCCAGGAAATATTTCCGCTTCTAACGGCGTTCCATCGCCTTCAGCTCCTTCCATCTGTGAAACGGCGGAAAGCTTGGAAATAGCGTCGCCAAAATCTGGGTCTTCGATGGTGTTTTGGCTCAGCTCGCTTAGTCCCCAGATGTCTTCTCCGTCTATTTGGGCGTCAAAAGAGGGCGCTGGGGCTTTTTGAGGAAAGCGATAGGTTTTTTCGTAGACAATGCACTCGCCGTCGGGGTCGGTTTCTAGGCAGGTTTTTTCAAAGATTTGCCCGCCTCTAAGACGGATGTGGTGGCATTTGGGATCTTCTCCTGACCCGCATTCATAGATAAGGGATTTCTTTGAGGGGTCGGGGAAGGTAGTAGCGATTAGTTTGCAATGAGGCGCCTGGGAAAGCCAGTCGAGAAGCATGGCATCTGGGGTTTCCCACGTGGTTACAGTTTTTGCGGGAGAGACCACGACGGTAGTCGTGTGATTGTTGCTGCATTTTTCCCCGTCCTTGTGCCACCACTCTTTGCGAACTTTATAATTTGAGTTCCATTTGCCATCACAAATGGTCACGTTGTATTTTTTTATTTGGCCCGTCTTTTTTCCCTGTTCGAGCTCTGATGTCCATTTTTCCTTGAGTTTTTCTGCGTCTGTTCTCCAATAAAGGTCTTCGTCGGTATCTGGGTCCTCTTTTGTGGAATATGAATGCCCGTTGCAGGAGAGCTCTGTTTGAGTTACAGCTTCGACTTGGGTGGTTTCCTTATTTTTTTGGATATGGTAGCGTTTTGAAAAGCTTTCCTGGCATGTTTCATATTGATCAGCAGCAAGTGTGGGTTGTGCTTCGAGGGCCTGTTTGATTTCAAGAGAAGTTGAAGGATCGGGGGACACAAGAAAAGTCTCATCTGGATCAATTTCATCAAAAGTTTGGCTTTTTTCAAGCGCTTCTCTGATTTCCGCCTCAAAGGGACAGGGCGCGATTTTTTCAAGAAAGTCAATATCAGGAGCAACGAAGGGTTGCCTTCCTTGAAGCAGGATTTCTATTGGGCTTTTCTCATCTGAAAAAACCGCTTCAATGGCAGCTTGAAAGCTCAGGCCAATATCTTCCGCCTCTTTTCTGATTTCTTCCTGAGTTTGGTTTGCTAGGGCTAAGATCGGGAAGAAAAAGAGGGTTAGAGCCGTTTTCATAATGCGACTCCTGCGGCTCTGACTGCGGTTTTGTAAGGGTCGACGCAACAATGGGCCCGGTTCCAAATGACGTAGACGTACTCTTCTCCTTTGACTGGAAAGCTCTTCATCATCCCCCAATTAAATTCGCTGGCTCCAAGCGCGGGGCATTTTTTGACGGTTTGTTTTACAGGCAATGCAATTTGAATTTTGTAGGCGGTTTTGGGAGGGTAAGGAGAAGGCTTTTTTTTGCAGTAGTTGCCTTCCTCGTACGTCCAAAGAGCGAAAAGATGGTGGAGCTTAGCGAGAATGCGGTGGACGAGAAGCGAGGATGCTTGAATGCCTCCTCGAACGGGGGAAACAAATCCCTGGTAAGGCAGGAGACTTCCCTGGCAGCCGCTACACCAAAAAAATTTATCGGTTGGCTTGTTGATTGTTGAGGCAATGCAGTCGGGAATACAAGCAGCTGTTGCGGCAATATTGGCAAAGATAAAGTTTTGGGGATAAAGAATTGCGTTCCAGGAATCGTCGCTCCAAAAAGGGTCGAATTCTGACATATAGGATATCCCTATATTGCTGGCTAACGATTCTGTGCAGACAAATTTAACAGCATTTAAAAGCTGAAGCACTGGGTAGTTGTAAAAGTGGACGTGGTAGAAGGCTTCAAAATAGCCTCCTTGTTCTTTTTGTTTCAGGTAGCCTCTTTTTTTCATTCCCGATGTCGAAAGTTTTAGGCCGCCAAAAGAAACGAGCTTGTAGGGAGTCATCGTCACCTCGACAACTTGGTTCGGTTGCCAATAGGCAACAGGAACTCCCACAAGCCCTCCAGGACAATGGCAAATCGGGGTTTTGTGAGCAATAGAGTCTTCCGATTTCTTTGTCAGGTTGGCTCCTGCAAGGTGAATAGGGAAAAGACAATTCCAACAGACGTCAGTGATCGGGTTAAAGAAGGCGCCTTTTGCCTGTTTGCTAGGGATGTGAGAGTCAGCGCCTGCAAGAGCAGGCGCTTTACTAAAGAAAAAAAATGAGGCAAAAAAGAAAGTGAGAATGAGCCTTGTCACTAATCTTCCCCCCTCAATTTTCTCAAGGCGTAATCAACGCTCACGTTGCCAACGACTTTGCGAAAACCTTTTTTCTGCTCTAATACAAAAGTGGGAACAGCCGTAATTTGGTATTCTTCAAAGGCATCGGGGTCAATGGAAATCGGGGCTAGAATCCCCATTTTTCTAAAATCGAATACTTTTTCTAGGAAATTTTGAAAATCATCGTTCGGGATCCCCTCGATCACAAAAGTCCCTCCGTTTTCCTCTAGCCCTTTTGACATCTCTAGCCATAGCGAATCAGGCATGGAAAACGAGACAAACGCAAAAAAGCCAGTCTCTTCTTGGTGGTCAAAAACCGAACAATCCCCATCCCTCTTGCAACTTTGAATCTCTTCCTCAAACAAATCCCCCCACAACGGGAGAATAGGGGCGAGAAAAAGTAGCCATTTCACTGAAAAAGATCTCATTTCTGACCTCCTAATGGAATTTCCTCGATGAGGATTTTGTTGTCTTTTTTGGAGATTGTGCAGGGGATATTTTTTAGCCCAAAGTGTTTGGAAAATCCCCCCATTTGATCGAAATAAGTGGCATGCCCTGTTAGCTCTTCGATTTCGACGGGGCTTCCTTTAACCAAAATCCATTTTGCCTGGGGGTGCTTTTCCGCCCAGGCAATATGATCCTCGTTAGTCCCATCAAAAAAAATCAGAGTGGGCAAAGAGGCTACATGCTCCATTGGATCAATTTTTTGACCTTCTCGAGCAAGGTAGTTGCCCTTGTGGTCTTGAACGTCTTCTGGAACTGTATAGGTGGGGTCGAAATAGAAAGAGCGGTATTCGGTCGCTTCTTTGAGCCCCTGAACTGGGGCGGGGGTTTTGGCTTGTTCTGCAATTTTCTCGTAATCCACCGAAGAAACGCTTCCTATAGAAGGACGGAAAGGTTTTTCCTGTATCGGGAAAGTGTGCCCCTCAGTAGCGATCAGACTAGAAGAGCAGAAAAAGATCGGTAAAAAGTAAAAAAAACGCTTGGCATCTTTACATATGGGGCTTTTCCCTCCCTTTTTTGCCCCTGCTAAAAGCACTGAAAAATTTTTTTTATTAAACATGTCTCTATCTCCTGTTGGTTAATTGCTAAACCGCTCCTTTCTCAGAAACGAGTTTTTCTACTGCTTCGCAAACTGTATATCCCTCTTTTTTCAGCTGCTGGATCGCTTGGAAGTTTTCGGCTTTCGTGGAATATAGATAGGCGGAAAAAGGATCGAGCCTAAGCTGCACTAGGGTGTAAAAGCCGCTTTCTTTGTTGTAGATAAAAGCTTCGGAATATTTACCATCGACTTTTCGAATGCTACCTAAATAACGCTCTACTTGAGGTGTCACTTCGAATAGGTTGTTCTCCTTGATATAAGGAATCGTATTACCGTCCTTGCCCATTAGGACAAGCCAGTTAGAATTTTGAAAGGCGGCAGCCGCGCCAGCAGACCGGTCGAAATCTTTAAGTCCCTGGGTTCCGACAAGCAGTGATCCGTTGTATTTGCGTAAGCGCCGCGCCATGCTCTCAATGAAGCCTTCCATCTGAGGGCTTTTGAGCAAGTCCCAAGCTTCGTCGATACAGATGAGTGAGCGCTTTTTTCTGTCTCCCATGAATACTTCTGTTGAGATCATGAGGGAGAAGATTTGCAAAATAACCGACTGTAGATCCTCTTTATTTTTGAGTTCTTCGGTTTCGATCACGACAAAATCGCTTTGAAAAGAGATTTCTTTTTCTCCGTAGAAAAATTTGCGGTACTCGCCTGTGGTTGTGTATTTTTGCAGGGCGTCGATCAGGCTTTCGCTTTTCCCCCTCATGCGTTCCGTGGTATATTCGCTTTTTTTAAGGGCTTCGATAACGGAGTCGACGGTTGCTTTGTGCTTGAGTAGGGCCCATGATTTTTTGACGGCGATGTTGATCATGTTTTGCCTCTCGGTATCCATTTTTTCCATTGGCATCGCCATTGTTGAAAGAATGGCCGAGACCATACCCAGTGCAGTATCAACAGTTTCTCTGTCTCCGCCTTCAGGGATCAAGGCAAAGGGGTTTAACTTTAAGTTGCTGTCTTCCGTAAAAAAGAGGTATTGGCCGTCGAGAAGGGTGCAAATTTTCTCAAAGGAGCGGCCGAGGTCGAGAACAAAAACCCTTCCCCCTGTCCCAAAAAGATTTAAAATGATTTCCTGCATAAAGACCGATTTCCCACTCCCCGCAGCTCCCACAACAACCGCGTTAAGGTTTCCTTGTGTAGCAAATAGATCCCACATCGCAAGTTGGCCGCGTCTTCCAAATAGAGGAACTCCGTCCGTTGAATTGCCGCCCCATTCCGCTGCAATAGGGACAAATAGTCCCGTTTCTTGAGTGATTGTGGTTTTGTAAGCGCGCAGCATTTTCATTTCTAGCTGGTCAGGAGACTCTCCCCACGTCATCGGAAGGCAGCGAATGAATTCATCGGCATGGATGCGGTCACAGGGAGCGATTTTAAAGCCCATCTTGGCAAAGAGGGATTTGACGTTCCCCTGCACATCAAGCATCGATTTAGGTTTGGAAAAAACTCCCATTGTTATTCGCGTTTGGACGAGCTTTTTTCCTTCCAGTAGCTCTTTTTGCACGAAGCAGGTTTCTTCGTATTCGCGCTGAGCATTTGTGAAAAATGTTTTTAGGTTTTTGAAACGCAGCTGTTTTTCTAGGCTTTTCGATTTGAGATTGTTTTTCTGTGCCAGTCTTTCCTGTGGCGGGAAGAAGATGCCGTAGTGCAAGAAGAAGTCGCCAAAAATGCCTCGATCCTGATTGTAAAAGTCTCCGAGGAGTGTTTGGGTTAAGCCCGCATCCCACTCATTAGGGTACTCAAGGACTTCAAATAGCTTTAAGTGGTTGACCTCGTCTTGGGTTTCAAAGGATAGGTGGGTGTTTTTTTCTTCAAGGCCCCCATGAAGACAAAGAGAGCAACTGAGGTAGTTCCACGGATTGTGAGGGCGGGATTGGACTTCTGTTTCTCTGCAATAGTTGATAATGCCTGAAAAGGTAGCGATGAAGTCTTTTGGCGCCATAGCTTTTGCTGATGAGATGCGGCTAAAAAAAGATAGGGCTTTTTCTTTCTTTTCCAGTAAGTCTCTCTTCTGTTTTCTAGGAGAGCTATAAGAGAAGAAAAAGCGAAAATCCCGCGCTGGGGGACAGTCGGTTTGTTCTCTCAAAGTCTTTTTGAAAAAATGAGCTCTTTTTTCAGCGCTTTTTTGAGCCATCCCCCCTTGTTTTAGTTTGGGAGCTTGCCATCTATCTATTAAGGGGGCAATGCGGTGATCGGCCCAAAGAAGACATTGGATTGAGTCTTTTTCTGTGCCAATTTCAGAAATAAACGAAGAAAATTCTTCGCTAAAGAACTCATAAACACCAATTAGCGGCGAGACTTCTAAGCAAAAGCCCAGTGAATGTTTGTTTTCATAAAGCCCAGCCTCTTCATCAAAAGTGCGGTAGGGCAAGACTGTTTGAAAAAAATTTTTGTCTTCTTTTGCTGTTCCATCGCTTGCGAACGCCTTGTCAACGGGAGTACTTAGCCTAAGGAGATCAGCGCATTTTTGTCCTAAGTTGCTTATTGTTTCGAGCATGGGAGTTCCTCCGTTGCTTGTGGGGTTGTATTTTCTTTTGTCTGTACTCCCTCTATGAAGGCTTCGGCAATTTTAGGGAGTTTGAGATACTTGAGTTTGAGCTTTTCAATGGGCGCGCTATCTGCTTTTTTAAGGAAGCATTCGTGTGTTGCGAGATTTTGGATCTCTGTCGCAGAAATCACTGGGCGGTGTTTTTTTATCATCGATTGGCTGACACCATCGCGCATTTCATGGGCTCCATAAGAAATCCCTTCCTGGGTCTCTTGGATTTCTTTTTCGCCAAACTCCTGAGAAATTTCTTTGGCAATCTTCGCTTTTTTTTCTTTGAAAACAAGGGTGGTTCCCATCTGGCTCATGATCGTAAAGGCATCGTTTTCGCCAAACGCTGACTTCAGTTGCGTCGGACTTTGCAGCGCTAAAATAGCGCAAGCGCCGTACTTCCTTCCCTCAGTGACAAGGGTTTCAAGCCCTGTCACTTTGTCCATTGTAGGGAGCTCATCGCAAATAAACGGGATGCGGCGGTCTCGGGTTTCTCCCATTTCCATTAGCGCTTCAATGGCAACAGAAAACCACACTGAGAGCAGCGGGCGTAATAGGGGTCTGTCTTTAATTCGAGAGGTTAAGAAAAGGAACGAATCTTCTGTGTCACTCTGCATCCAATCGACAATAGAAAAAGGAGTCGTTGTGGGGTGTAAATACTCAAGGCACTCTGTTCTTGAGATCATCATGCCGCGAATAGAAAGTGCTGTCCGATCGCCTTTAGGGTCAATGACAGCAGCTCCTTTTGTTTGCTTGATTTCGTCGACAAACTCAGCTAGCGGGACTTCTAGGAGAAGCTCTTTTAGTTTTTGAGTATCTTGGCAAGCTTCCTGCTGCTTCAGAGCAGACTCAAAAACAATCGCTGCTGTTTGTCGCCAAAAAAAATCGTAGTCTTCTTTTATTGGGATAAACTTGGTTGCCATCCCCTTATAATCTCTAGCGTTGCGGCAATCTCCCCATGGGGTCCAATGCTGGGTTCTCGCATCGAAAGGGTTGAGGATATAGTCTTTGTTCGGGTTGTAAAAACGGGAAATGAATCCCGTTGTCGTGTCGATAATGACAGCTTTTTGCTTCCTTTTTCTAATTTGAGCGAGGAGCTGGTTCATGGCGTTGGTTTTCCCGCTTCCTGATGCTCCCGTAATAAGAAGGTGTTCGGTTTCTGTTTCAGGGTTAAGGACGGCTTTTCCGATGCGTAGCCCCCCCTTTGTGCGCATTTTTCTGACTCTTCTTTTTTTGATTTCTTGCCCTGACAAGAGTTTTTTCTTTCCCAATTTCTTTCCGCGGAAAAAGAAGAAAAAGAAAAAACTGAAAAACCCTACCCCCATTAAGGCCAGTGTTGTTTTTAACAACCCCTTTGCCCCATCCCAAAGTCTTTCAACATCCCTTTCAGAAAATCTTTCTAGTTGCTTGCTTGAGATGGTCGCGTATTTGTAGGGGTATGGAGCCCTACTCATCCATTCCATGTATTGCCCCCTGATTTCCACCCTCTCATCGGGAGAAGAATTAAGAGAGGCTTTCAAGTAGTAGTAGGGAGAAAAGAATCTTTCTTTCGGCGTTTGAAAAACAAACAAGGTCAAAGAAGCCGCCAGTCCAAAAAGGAAAGAGGTAAACAAAGCCACACGGACAACTTGGCGCAACATTCTGATCCGATGAATCCAAGTTTGTGCCCCCTTGAGCAAAACCTTTACCGCATTACCCATTGCAGTTCTCTCCTTCAGGCGGAAGAAGAGTGTCCTCCCCTCTTGGATTTTCTTTGATACGCTCAAGAAAATCAGAGGTCAGCCCGCCGCCTTTCTGAAAACGACTGTTGTAAACCGAGCACCCCGAATAAAAAAGAGCTCCAACGGCAAATAAATAGATAACGCACGTTCTCACAAGGCAACCTCCTTGATAGATTTGAAGCTAGGGAGGATGCTTAGCATCTTCCCGTTTTTGCTAACTGCTGGAAGAACTTGGGGGATGTCCACTTGCTGCAAGTAAGCAAAGCTCGCTCGCTTTGCTTGACTGCTCGCAATAAAATCAAGGTCGGCAAGAGGCAGGGCTTTCCCCCCATATCCCTCGCTTAGAGCGTTTAAGATGAGGGTGTTTCTTTGGTGCGCCCCAGGCTTAACGGCTTGAACAGCCTCCCAAAAAAAGGGGAATCGATTTTTAGGTGGGATGTTTTCCAGGCAAATCATAAAGCGAAGGGTTGTGAGATCGATGGGGTCTGGGTGAAACGTCCAGCAAACATCGCTTTTCTGAATGCACTCATAAAAGATGTTTTTGAAGTCGCTTTTGATGAGCTTGAGACAGCGCGGACATCCTAGAGAAAAGTATTCGACGATTTGCGTTTTCGCTGTTTCCCGCCCTACTTCAACTAGATAGGTTTTTGGGAGAAGCTCAAAAGAAAAAGCTGAAGAGAACACAAAAAAAGAGGCAAACAGGATAGCTTTTACCACTCCGTCCTCCTTCTCTCTTCGCGATTTTCTTCGATTCTCCCCTTGATGTTTTTCTCCCCGATTCTGACAGAGCTAACGAAGATGACATCAACAATTCTCCCTCTTTGAATCTGAATAACGGGTTGTGCTTGTTCGGCTTTTTTGATGTAATAGTCTGACATCTTTCCAAGTGAAGTTTTTGCTCCTTTTGCTCCTGCACTGCGGAACGTATCGACGTTAAGCAAGCTTTTGCTATCGCTCGTTTTTGAAAGCTTGGCAATGGCTTGGTTGTTTAAAGACGCTTCAATGCTATCGGTGATCCCCCCTAAAAATGCCGCCGTTCCTGCTCTTAAGATGATCGATCCAGAACGGTCAACAACGGGGCCGCGAACCCCCTCCTTCCCATCTTCCCCTGAAACGACCCCAGCTATTTTTGTTTCTACAAATTCTCCGTTTCTTCCCACCATAAGCGTCATGGTCTCTGCTCGAATATAGGCGCGCTCGGAAGCAAGGTCTCCATATCCCGAACCAATGATCCGCGCGCCTTTCAAGGCAACGCGAACCCCTTTGGGAAGATGCCCATTTTTGACGGGTTGCAGCAAGATAGTGTTGGGGTTTGAGGATTTATTAACCCCAACCCCAAAATCAGCGCCTTGAACAAGCATGCATTTTACAACTGTCCCAGCAGGGATGACTGCTTCGACGTTTTCTGTATGCAAGGTGTAAGAAGAGCCCCACACTTGAAGAGCGTTAGAGACCGGCCTCTCTAAGACAGGTTCTTTAGCCTGGCTCTTTTGTTGGGCCTTAACGGCTTTGGCCTCCTTTTGGGACTCTTTGAGCTTAGATTGAAGCTGGGTGGTTTTTTTCTCTAACTCAGCATTCTTTTTGTTTAAAAGAGCGTTGTTTTCATTAATTTCAATCATCCGCTCCTCCAGCCTCCTCAGGTCTCTTGTCAAAGAGTCATTTGTAATTTCAACCTGAGAGAGGCGTAATTTTTCTTCTGAAAAGCTCCCATCAAGGCTCGGTAGCGGGTTCGCAGCAACTCTTCTTACTGGAAGCTGCTTAGCGCCTTTGCCATTGGCGCTAATGACGACAATAAAAAGAGCAAAGGTAAGAACAATTCCCCCCAAAATCGAATAAAAAACCCTCTTTTGCCTCTTTTTTCTTTCTCTTGAATCAGACATGACCCCCTACTCCTTTGCCTTTGAGACAATAATGGTGGTAGTTTCGTAGCGAAAAAGCTTTTCTTTGGGAGCGCAAACCCAATTGATTCCTCTGTTTTTGATGTTGTTTTCTAGGTCGATGTTGAGAGGTTTGCGATCGTCGTTTTGCATCCGAAAAACAAATAGGTTTTCAAGCGCTCCTTCAAAAACCGTGACTTCTTTGATGTTGAAAAGAATTTTTTCTGAAACAGGAAGAAGCTCGCCCTCAAAAGGCTCTCTTTTGTTGTAGTTTTCAGGGGTTTTCCCAGCAAAAATCTCGCATAGGGTTTCAGCATCTGCAAGGGAGTGTTGGGCGACCAACTCCTCTATCGGATCATTTGCTTCTTTAAGGAAGATGCTGACGGGTTCTATTTTTTCTGTTTTGAACAGAAAGTCTTGAACTTTCCCCGATGCAGTCACAACAGAAAGAGCTTGCGGCTCTTGAAAAGGCTTTTTAGCGTTAACAAAGACAAGCCCCAATTTGTCGTTGATTGTGATGTCAAAAAAGTGGGGATTAGCAATGACTTGGGCAACTCTCCCCTCTACGATAGAGAGGCGGTTGTGATAGCCTTCTGCTAGATCTACGGAAACATTTTTCTTCTCGTCTAAGGTGACTTCAATAGAAGACGCGGTAAGGAAAATAGGAAGGCATAGTAGGGAAAGAAAAACTGATTTTTTCATAAAAACTCCTTTGCGTTTTTTTGATTGGTAAAAAAGCTAATAACAAGGGCGGACAAAGAGCCAATAAGGCTTAATGCATAGGCGGGAACACCCATTATTTTTAGAATAGCTTCGTCACAAGGGGGATGGTTTGTGAGATAAGCTAAATAGTCTTCCGGGGAAGTAAAGGCTGTTTTGGGAGCGTGACAAAGATCGGGGATCACTCCAAGTTGGACGAGCATTTGAAGAGCCGCGGCAACAAAGACCGCGGTAAGCGCTACTCGCGTCAGCCACATCAAGGCTAAAGAAAGCTTTGTCTTTTGCCAGCCAACTACCGAAAAAACAAGCCCAAAAAGCCACCCAAAACGTTGAATTTTGCACAAAAGACAGGGGTCTGCTGCTGAAAAAAGAGGAGCGCTGAAAGAAACAAGAAGCGCTGAAAGGGCTATTTTTTCTACAGGAAAAGAAAGAGGTCGGCCAAAAAATTGACGTAGCTTTACCCCTAACCCAAACTGTCGTTTTTTTCTTACTTGAACTGTTTGCCTTCCCAACATGTTTTTTCTCCTCTTTTATTTTTCTCTTTTAGAGAACCCAGCAAGCAAACACTTGCCGTTTTCAACGACAAATTCAACCAGGTAGCTCTTAGAGTGCTCTTCGACAAGTTGCTTTTCCCCATTGTGGGATGGGATGTATGCCTTTAAGTTGCCCTCAAGAAAGACTTTGGGATGCAAAGGATCACTTAAGTCAATGGCGGTGTCTTTCAAGACCCAATCAAAGCTTTTTTGCTCCTTTTTCATCTGCTCGTACGCTTGCTTTAAGAAGGTGCGAAAAGGAGATAAAAAAGATGGCGCGGCCTCTTCTAACAGTACGCGATCTTGCGCCATCCAAGTGGCGGGACTTCTTTGCAAGACGAGGTGGGCAACGTACGCTGCTTTTTGCTCGATAGAATGAGCGTCGATTTTTTGTTTTGGCTTTTCAAATAAGGTGATTGTCTCTTTCTTGAGCGCAACAATGCTTAAGGCGATTGTCGAAAAAAAGAAAACGACCGCAATGAAGAGGAACAAATTCCGCTGTAAAACAAGAAAAGCTTGAGCGCTTTTTGCAATTTCTTTTTTCATTTCACCCACCTTTTGATATGTGTTTCAAGTAAGTTGCAAGCTACCTTCCCAAAAAAAGCAGCGGTTGGCAGCTTTTGATAGAAGAGCCTTCTCAGAAAGAATTTGGGGCGCTTTTTAAAATAAAGGCGCACCCCAAGTGCCAAGCCCACAATGGCAAGGACTGCAAGCAAACTGTCTAGGTAAACGCACAAAACCATGAAGCACAACAGCACAACAAGATGGGTTACGCGCATGCCATAAAACGTAACGGGAGAATCTAAGAAGTTCAGCACGGCTTTCCCCATCAGAACTTCAACTTGCTGTTGGCAACAAGATCACAGACGGTTTCGCCGATAAGGATGAAAAGGACGACCCCAGCAAGAAACGCGACCCCAGCCATTATTTTTTTAGTTCCTAATCCAACACAAGCCCCAACAACAATGCCAAAGACGAGCATGATGGTTTTTCCGCCTGTGCCAAAAACAAGTTTTTTCAGGTTGGTTCCTGCTGCTTCGACCTCAGCATAAATGTCTGTTCCTTCAACGCAAAACCCCAGTTCGGGAAGAAGTAGGCAGGTTAAAAGGAAAAGAGCCCCCCACACTACGGGTGAACCCCTAAGGGGAATAACAGTTGACTTCAGCATTTTTTTGCTCCTTGGTTTGCTTTTTTAGAACCTTCTTTTTCAATAATGTCCGCGATCTCATCGGTCGCTTTTTTTAAAGACTTGGGAATGGGTCTCTTTTCGTTCATGGAATTTCTCCAGAGAGAAATTTTGCGGCATCTTGTAGTTGAGAAGACATTCCCAATGTTCAAAAAAGAGGAAGGGTGGGTGGTAAAATAAGTTGCCGGGTGAGCTAAAGCTTGCGTTGTCAAAAACCAGAACATAGTGAAAAAAACCCTCCTCGATAATTAACTCCTACTTCCCCTCGCAAGGTAAAGTTAAGCGATGCTCCATAACGGTTTCCAACCGTGCAGCCAATTTCTGGGCAAACAGAGTGCTTAAGCGGGTTAGGTTGCCTTACATAACTAACAGAGAGGTAGGGAGTAAAAAAATCTTCGCTCTTAAAAAAACTTCTCGCAAAACATATCCCGCACTCCCCAGAAGGAAGAACCGAAGAAATGAGTTGACACTCTCTTGTACTTTTGTCCCCGTAAAGCCTCCATTTTCTTAAAGAAAAACCCCTGCTGAAAAAAAGGTCTCCCCTGGAAAAAAAATAAAGCCAGGGGAGACCAGCAGCAGAGAGATCCAAAATGAAAGCAAGAGATGCAGTAGCTGTTAAAAATGCGAGCGTAGCTTTTGATGCTGCAAGGCCTTTTCTGTAGCTTAAGTAAGCAAGAGAGCTGCAGCCGATCAAGCTATAGGTAAAGTAAGTAGGCAAGTCTTCAAAAAAAGAGCCAAAAATCCCTAGGTAGAGATCGTGTGATTTGACCTTCCACTTGGAAGCTGTTATGCCAGCATGCTGGTAAGCGCCGAAAACTCCAAATGAGCTTGCCCATTGCCCTCGCTCCCATCCAAAGACTGCTGCTATTTTCCCAGCAGAAAATAGTTTTCTTTGTGCTGATTGCTTGAGCTGAGAAGAGGCAACAACAGCCCCAAAAAAAGATTCACGCGAAAAAATCGGATGAAAAGATCTAAAAAAAAGAAGGCGCGAAAAAGTGCATGATGATGCTGCATAGATTGCTTGAAGTATATTTTCTGAAGTTGCCCATTCTCGTTTAAATAGACGCTCTGCATGAGAACTTGGGTTTTGAGGATTCGAAAAGACTGGAACAGTCTTTTCGGGGACTAGCGTCTTGACGAAGATGATAGGTGAATGGGGAATAGCTGGGTCGAGACTTACTGATCGCGGAGGCGCTGTTGTTTCGCTGCTAATTTTTTTCGGAGCCGCGCAAGGGCTCGTTTCGATTGGTGGTTTAGGGTCTTCTTGGGAGCCGGTTTCTTCTGAAGGCGGTTGAGCTTGGTTATTAGTTTTTTCATCTGAAAAATTCTCCTGGGGTAAAGGTGGGGTTTGGGAATCAATGTTTAACGAAATCGGGCTAGTTTGGCCGGAATTTTCTTCTGAGGAAAACCATGTTCGAGGGTCATACCAAGCTGCTGAAATGAGATTGGCTGTTAACAGGAAAAAAAGAATTAAAAGTTTGCGTTTGCTCAATTTTTTCCTCTAAAGAATGGTGCTAAGTTTTTTTGCAAGTTTCTCTGCTGTCTTTCTGTACTTTTTTGACTTCAGAATCGCCTCCATGGCGCGCAATTCCGTAACGAGATCGGAAAGGGTTGCTCTTTCTTTTTGTTTTTCTTGGATGCGCTCGATTGCCGTATTAAAGACCGCCTCCTGGACCTTCTCGTTGCTGAGTTCCTTGAGGTCATCTAAGAGAAGCCATTCAAGCGGCATCGGGTTCGAGCACACTTTTTTTCTCGGCGTATTTCTTCTGTGACGACGTACTGGTTTCTTGGCTTCCATACGGAGCTCCTTTTTTGAAAAATATTTCTGAAAATTTTTGGTAAAATTCCGGATCTGACAGGCTTAAGAAGGTCTCTTGCCAAAGGGAGTAAAGTCCCCGCTCGAACCAATAAATTTGTAAAAATGAGCGCGTAGGATCGGTTCTGTGCACGGCAAAGTAAACGTAGGTTTTGTTGACGTCGTTTTTTTCGGGTTTTTCACAGGCCTTGAGAAAAACGCAGCGATCTTTGATTTCAGCGAGTTTGGTTTTTGCCCAATCACAAGGGCAATTTGAACGAAATCTTGGCTTGAAAAGATCCATCGGATTTTTGAGTGAGACAAGCCAGTTTAAGAAGGCGTTTGGATTCTTAATCGGCTTTTTTTTGCCGATGATCAACAGGGCCTTAACAGCAAGGTTGAGATGCACGTTCCCCTTTCGAAGAAGAGGAAGAAGAGCTTTAGGCGAGGTATTAAGGCCTTGTTTAGCTAGGGCTCCTAGGTTAGCGCTAGCTTCCTGCTGATAGGGAGAAGAACTAGGGTTAGATGCTGTTGGCGATGGAGGTTTTGAGGAGATTTGCGAAGAAAGTTTCGCAGCTTGTCGCCTAGAGAATCCAACCCCAGATTGTTTGAGTACCGATGAGATCCAGCATGGGATCGAACGGACACGGTAGCCCTTGCTTATTTTTTGTCGGAGCAGCCGCAAGGTTTTTTTCAGGGTGGCAAGGTTTTCTGTCCACCAATGGGGACAGCATTCGAGAAGCTTTGAAAAGGCTTGACTTTTCTCTTCTTTCGAGCTGGAAAAAAGGGTGTAAACAGCGTCGCTGACAAGTTGGGATGATGAGCTGTTTTGGGTTACGCAATCACTCAGGTTTTTTGGCGATGGACCTGGGCGAGTGACCGGACTAAGGCAGCTCTTGCCCTTGTTTGTCAGCAAGTAGATGTTTTTGCCATAGAGAAGCGCGCGATGACAGGGGTGCTTGTAATGTGTTTTTTGTTTCTCAATGTAACCGCTTTCAATATCCCGCGAGATTCGATTGATCGCGGTTCGCCTTGAGATGCGCTGCTTGTCAGCAGCCTGCTGATAGGAAAGCTTTACTCGCTCGCAATAGCGAAAGAGCGCTCGCGAGTAAAACTTGGGAGCTTGGGGCTTAGTTGGCATAGCTTCCCCCTATTGCCGATTGAAAAAACCGGCAAAGGAGGAAAATACTGGCGCAAGTAATGTACCTAGAAAAGCAGAAGCAGTTCATTTTTTCCTCGTGATTTTTTGAAACAACAAAAAACCGAGGAGACAGCAAAAACCTTCATTCTCAAAAAAAAATTTTGCGCAAAATTTTGACTACATAATTTTTTTTGACGTCGTTGACTGGGAGATTGACTATGGAAAATGGGATGTTTTCTAGACAAGAAAGCGTGTTTTGAGCTGAAAGCTTCTGGCATATTTTTGGTTTTGCCAATATGCTTAAGAACAACTATCGAGAAGAAGGTTCGATGTGCTTTAAACATCATTTTGGAAGTCTCCTTGGTTAGCCCAGTGTTGAAATTACTAGTTTCAACACTGGATCGGCCCTTTCTTTTAAGGGCTCAGCGTTTGAGTGGTTGGATTTCCAACCAACTTCAAAAATTATGTTTTGCGATTGCTTCTTTTTTTTGCAATAGCCTTTTTTGCTAAAAGCTTCGCAAATCGCCCTAAAAAGGGCGTTAGCAAAGAGTTTTTTAAACTCTTTTTCCTTTGTGGTGAAAATTTGTCTATGAAACAGGGGTTTTAAAAAAAGGGGCATTTTCGCTCCTTTTGAGGGTCTAAATTTTTTTTCATTTTTTTTTCTTCAAGGTCAATTTTTTTTCTGAAATTGGCCTTTTTTTGTGGAAGATTGTTGGAAACAAAAAAAGACTTTTTAGGAATATTCGATTTTTTTGTCTACTTAATGTTGTCTAGAAATGACAAGAAAAAAGTTTAAATGACCGCTTTTGAACATTGAAAAGCCGCTCTGATATACCTCAGAATGCGTTTTTGGTCATTTCCAAAAAAAAGAGCTAATGCCATTTTTTTCTTGTCTTCCTTGCAGCTTTTGCCTGCTCTTTGGTAATTTCTTTTTCTTCACAAGGTTTTTTATGCAACAATTCTGGCTAAACTATGTTCGAAATTTGGAAATCGAAGTTTTGGGAATCTACCCAGATCGCGATCCAACTAACCCAAAGGTTCTCCTCCCTAAAGGGAGAGCCCACATTCGAATCAACAAGCTAGGTGTTGAAATTCGAGGGATTGCATACGGGAAGCGAACATATGGGAAACAGGGAAAAGGCCGGAAAAGATGGTTTGTAAAGCGACTAGGAGAGCTCCACCCGCTCAAGGATGGATCAACAGTTTTTGTCCCAACGGTGATCTTTTTTAAAAATCACCTTGAAATTTGGAGAGCAATCAGCAAGCTTATTTTGGAAACGCTAAGAGCAAATCCCCTCCCCTACGAAAACAAAGCCAGAATTTTCCCTTTCGATAAGCTGCCAAATAGAATTCAACCCCCTCCTCCTGGAGAGCCCTGTCCGTCAGGACCGCCATGGACAGAAGTCGTCGAAAAGTACAAGATCCAATTGATCAATATTGACTCGAAGACAGAAGGGATTCCTGAAGCAGGAACAAAAGAAAGGGGGAGCTGTCATGTGTATCTCCCGACTTTCGGCGTCGAAATAAAAAATATTCGCTACAAAACCAGTCACAATTGGACAAAGGATTTTATTGTGGTTCGTCCTGCTGCAACTTTTATGAACGCGGAGGGAGAAGAAGAGCTTGCTCCTACGGTAAGCTTCATGGAAAATTCTAGGCTTGTATGGAGAGCGATTGCCAA
>JBCCHO010000003.1:0-24726 GCA_039028715.1 Chlamydiota bacterium
ATTTAAGCTGAGAATCCGACAACTCACTCGGGGGCATCACAGGAAGCCAATGGAAGAAAGGATATCGGATCTGAACAGCTACATAAGAGGCTGGTATGGATACTTTCAACTAACGGAAACAAAGAAGAAACTGATCGATATAGATGGGTGGATAAGAACCAGACTGCGCATGTGTCAATTTAAAAGATGGTGGAAAGCACGAACCAGAGTTAAGCAAATGAGCCGGCTAGGGCTAACCAAAGAAGAAGCCCGCGGATACGGCCAAAACAAGAGATATTGGCATCTGGCAAATGTTTACCGGACTCGGTTTTTAATGAACAAAGCGTACTGGGAAAAGATGGGTTATAGAGGGTTAGAGTGGAACATTGGAAAAGCAACGTAATTTTTTTACCAACCGCCTTGGTACGGATCCGTATGCCAGGTGGTGTGAGGGGACGGGTCTCTCAAGACCCTCCTACTCGATCATAAAACTAGCTCAGAAGTAGTTGAAATCGCCATGGCCTTAAAGCATCTTCTTCTGCATAGTCGACGCCAATCCGAGGCGATGCTGTGATTTGGCTCGGCGTTACAGCAACACCTCGGTCTTCAATCCAAATTGTGTTGCCTAAAAGGGATTTTCCGCTGTGGTGCGTGGTGATTCCCAGCGCTTGAGTGATCGTGCCAGGGCCTGTTGTAGTTGAATTGTTAAGAGTGAGCTTTTTCCGCCGCTGTAAAATGCGGTCGATGCCCGTTGTAGGTTGAATTGCTCGGATAAGAACGGCGTGAGGCGTTCCTTGCTCATGGGTGACGATGTTGAAAAGATGGTGGATTCCGTAGCAAAGGTAGACATAGGCTACCCCGCCAGTCCAGAACATCACATCTGTCCGTTTTGTGCGCCGTCCCTTATAGGCGTGACAGGCCTTGTCATCAACTCCGCCATAGCTTTCCGTTTCGATGATCATCCCGCCAGTTAGAGCGCCGTCGATCTGAGTAAAGAGAAATTTACCTAGAAGATCCTTGCCGATAGCAACGACATCGGAGCGGCAATAAAAGGAGGTGGTCAATTTTTTTTGCGTTTGCGCGGTTTTTTCTTGGTAACAAGCGTCCATCTAGCTTCTACGATGATGAGATCGATTTTTGCGAGGATTACAGCAATAGCATCTCCCACCTTAAAGGATTGGTGGGTATGTTGCCCAATTAAACATTTTACCTTGGGATGATATTCGTAATAGTCGTCGCTCAGTTCAGAAACGTGGATAAAGCCTTCGATCGATAGTGGAGCGACGTCAAAATAAATCCCAAAGGGTTTTACTTTTGTCACAGCGGCGGCATACTTAAGGTCGGGATGGGTGCGGTCGTGGTTTGCCAGCCAGCGCAGTTTTTTGAGCCCAATCACGTTCATCTCTGCCTTAGCTGCAACGCGTTCCTGGTCGGAGCATTTCCGTGCAATCTGTTCGAGCGCAGTTGATGACGGCTCGTGAAAAAGGAGGCGATGAAGCACCAAATCGCTATAGCGTCGGATAGGGCTTGTGAAGTGAGAGTAGTGCTCTAATGCTAAGCCATAGTGCCCAATATTTTCATGCGAATAAATGGCGAGTTTCATGCTGCGAATAAAACCAATGGCAAGTTGTTCTGCGTGGGTAGTGCCTTTAGCCTCGTCAAATAGGCGTTGAACATCGGCAATTGTGGGTTCTGCGGGAATCTGAAAGCCCAAAGTGCGTGCAAATGCGTAGAAGTCCTCAATGCTTTCTTGATCGGGCGCTTCGTGAACGCGGAATAAGCCTGGCAAACCTTGTTGAGCGATGTGCTTGGCGACCAGGGCATTGGCTGTAAGCATACATTCTTCGACCATTTGGTGAGTGATGTCGTAGTCGATGATCGCGTAATCGTAAGGAGTGCCCTGATCATCGACGAGAACAACTGTTTCTGGCAAGGCGAGATCGACAGAGCCGCGCTTGGTTCGTTTGGCTTTTAATAGCAGACAAAGGGTTTGCATGCGTTGTAGCATGGCGAAGTGGGGGCTCTTTTTCTTTTTGTCGAGCACTTCTTTTGCTTCGCCATAGGTGAACCGTTTTTGGCTTCGGATATATCCTTTGACGATTTCATAGGTTTTAAGCTCTCCGTTGCGATCGAGCTCAGCGAGCACCGATACTGTCAGGCGCACTTGTTTTTCAACTAAGCTGCACAGGTGATTCGATAAGCTTTCTGGAAGCATCGGAATGCATTTGCCGGGAAAGTAAACTGAGTTGCATCTTTGTTGCGCCTCTTTATCGAGTTGTGAGCCTTCTCTAACGTAGTGGGTCACATCGGCGATGTGAATCGCGAGGTGGTAATTGCCAGCGTCATCTTGAGTCAGAGATAGGGCGTCGTCAAAGTCTCTGGCTGTATCGGGGTCGATTGTGATTGTCTCTAGCGCTGTTAAGTCGCGCCGTTTCTCTAAGTCACTGTTAGGTACAGTAGCCGGAAAAGCGCTTGCGTGTTGAAGGACTTTTTTGGGAAAATCACTGCGAATCTTAAAGTCCTCTACAGCCATTTGGATATCAGTGGCTGGGTCATTGATAGATCCGATTTTTTTGATTGCGTGGCATAGAATTGCTCCAGAATCTTTGCCCCAGCTTTTTACCTTGAGCAATAAGCGGTCGCCCACTTGATAAGTATCGCATTTTGTTTTTTTGACAATGGCGGCTTGTTGTGGGCCTAGTGAGGGAAGATAAAGGACATAATCGCCTTTGGGGTTAATCAGCCAAACCACGCCTGCAACTTCACTGCGCCCCCGGTGGACGATGGTTTTGACCGAGCCTTCGGGGCCTTTTTCTGGGCGCCGACTTGGGCGAATCACAACTTCGACGCGATCGCCATCGACAGCGCCCGCTTTAAGGTGTTTGGGGATGAAAATATCTTGTGAGTGAGTTGTAGAGTCTTCTGGAGTTACAAAAGCAAAGCCTTTCGGATGAACGTGAATGGTTCCTACAACTGTTGGCTCGGTAGATAAATCTCGTTTTGGGAGTTTCTTTTTTTTTGACTGATTTTTCAAAATAGGCGTTACTTGCAAAATGACTTAAATCTCACTGCACTCTTTAGTCGTCACCATGGAGTAGAGGATTCAAAAATGCAAGAAGAAAAGGAGAATGATGTTTGTAAAAAATATGCGGTTGAGGAGCCTAGATTATACTCCAAAGAGAGATCTTTTGTAAATGACTTGCTTCACCCTTTCAGAGCATAGGACATTAGAAACCCAATCTAAGCGTCTGATGATCGCTCATCTAAAAATTCTCTTTCTTCAGAGGCTCCTCGCGCAAAAATCGCTTTCGAAGGGAAATTTGATGATTTTGACTCGGACAGCTATTGTGTTAAATTGGCATATCCTACTAAGGATAGGCAATTTAACACAATAGCTCTCCGAGCGCAAAAGCGCGAATTTCGCGCGAAATGGAATTTTGCAAGAACCTCTCTAGGGGTAATTTTTTTGGATTGCTGTAATCCGCATTTCTCAGTAAGCTTTGGGAAAATTTAAACCCTGTAAGGATATGGATACCCCAGTTGTTATTTATTGGTTTCGGCAGGATTTGAGGATAGCGGATAACCCCGCTCTAAGCGAGGCGGCAGCGGCTGGCGCTGTGTTACCCATTTATATCTTCGATGATGTTCACACTGACTCTTACTATCCAGGTGGAGCCAGCCTTTGGTGGCTTTATCACTCTCTAAGCGCATTGCAACGAGCGCTGCAGGGTAAATTGGCGCTGTATCGAGGAGATCCAGCAAAGATTTTGCCTGAGCTTGCCAGTCGCTATCGCGCGCAAGCGGTGTACTGGAACCGTTGCTATGAGCCTTGGCAAGTGGCGCGCGATCAATCGGTTGAGACTGCTTTAAGTCAGCATGTTCATCACTTTAATGGGTCATTGCTTTGGGAACCGTCAGATATTCGCAAGCCCGATGGAACGCCATATAAGGTGTTTACGCCTTTTTTTAACAAGGGGTGCTTGACAAGCGGACCTCCAAGGTTGCCGTTGCCAAAGCCAAAGCGGCTCAATCTAGTTGACTCTCCTTGCGAAGCTGTTAGCATCGACTCGCTTCAACTATTGTTCGAGCAATCTTGGAGCAAAAAGTTAGAGCCACATTGGACTGTTGGTGAAGAAGGAGCAACCAAGCAGTTAGCGACTTTCCTTAGTGGTGGCTTATCGCAATACAAGGAAGGGCGCGACTTTCCCGCCCGAAAAGCAGTTTCTCGGTTATCGCCCCATCTTCATTTTGGCGAGCTTTCGCCGCATACCGTTTGGCATGCAGCGCAGGCTAAAGGCAGCGGGCACAACTTGGCGTCTTTTTTAAGTGAGCTTGGTTGGCGCGAATTTTCCTATTATTTGCTCAGTCATTTTCCCGCTTTGCCGCGGCAAAATCTTCAAAAAAAATTTGATCGTTTTCCCTGGAAAAAAGATGAACAAGGACTGCGCGCCTGGCAACGAGGGGAAACGGGGTATCCATTTGTCGATGCTGGGATGCGCGAGCTTTGGCAAACGGGGTATATGCATAACCGACTCAGAATGGTCGTTGGTTCCTTTTTAGTTAAAAATTTATTAGTCGATTGGCGTCGCGGTGAAGAGTGGTTTTGGGATTGTTTAGTTGATGCTGATTTAGCGAGTAATAGTGCTAGCTGGCAGTGGGTAGCGGGATCTGGCGCAGATGCCGCGCCCTATTTCCGCATTTTTAATCCAATGAAGCAAGGACAGCGATTCGATCCCGAAGGAGAGTACACGCGCCGTTTTGTGCCAGAAATCGCTCGGTTGCCAGATAACTATCTTTTTTGCCCTTGGAAAGCGCCAGAAAACGTGTTGCAGCAAGTCAACTTGACTCTTGGTAAAGATTATCCGTTACCTATTGTCGATACTGATGCTTCGCGAAAAGAAGCTTTGGCCGCTTTTGGTTCTTTATCATAACTAAGGACCCAGCAGCGAAGGTCGGGGTAGGTTTGCTGGAGAGTTTCTATCCAAAAGAGGAGCTCTTGAGATGAAGGAAATGTCATTGCTGCTGTGGCGATAGCGTCTGCTAGGGCGCAGGTAGGGGCGTAGATCGTCACTGCGGCTAACGAATTGTTGCTTCGTGTGATCGCTGTCTTTGTCGTTGGGTCGATGATATGAGAGTAAGTAGTTGCATCGATCGTCCAAGCTTGTTCGTAATCGCCACTGGTCGCTAATCCACCACTGGTTAGAGAAAGCCGGCAAGCTGGGTCGTGACTGATTCTGAACTGGGGGAGCAACACTTGCCAAGGCCGTTTTTCTGGATGACAACCCATGATACGCAAGTCACCTCCCCAATTGATGTAGAATTGAGTTATTCCAAGGTGGGAAAATGCTTGGGCGAGTTGGTCGATGGCATAGCCCTTGGCGATCCCATCTAGGTCGAGCTGGAGGTCAGTGATTTTTTTAGTGACTGAGTGTGCGTCAAATTCAATCAGCTCCCAGCCAGTTGCGCACTCAGTGAGCTTTTGATGAGTGGGCAACTCTCCAGCTATGAGATGCTCTTTCCACTGCGCAATGACTTTACCTAGGGTGGGATCAAAGCGTCCATCTGTTAGATTGGAAATCGAGCGCGCTAAGTCGAGAAGCTGGTATAATTCAGGCGATAAAGAAAGTGGTTGATCTGCCGGGGTTGCGTTTAAAAAAGACAGTTCAGATTGAGCGTTCCAGTGGTTGTAAACGCGATCGACAGTGGTCAATACGCCGTGAATAGCGATGGTCACTTGCTTTTTTTCAGCAGCAGAAAGGGGACGCCCAATTTGGATGTGGTAAGGCATCGTGTGGGCAAAGCCGCGAAAGTGGGTGACTGGGGCTGCTTTTTGAGTCGAAGAGCAGCTCAAAAAAACAGACATCAAGATAAGTGTTTGGCAAATCCGGGTTAACAATGGTTGCGATAGCTTGTTAATGTGTTTGCTAAAAGCATCGCGATGGTCATTGGTCCTACGCCGCCGGGAACTGGGGTGATTGCCGAGCAGATAGTAGCGACTTCATCGAAAGCGACATCGCCGATAAGTGAGTAACCGCCTTTTGAGTTAGCGACCCGATTAATCCCGACATCGACTACAACAGCTCCAGGTTTGACCATTGAGGCTTTGATAAAACGGGGGCTACCCATGGCAGCAATGAGAATATCGGCGCTTCGACAAAGGGCCGCTAAATCACGTGTGAATCGGTGAGCCAGGGTGACAGTGGCGTTGCGGTTTTTTTCTTTTTGAACGAGAAGAGCGGCAAGTGGTTTGCCGACGATGTGACTGCGGCCGAGAATCACAGCGTGGCGCCCTTCGACAGGGATTTGGTAGGCTTCTAGAAGCTTGATAATTCCAAGTGGAGTGCAAGGGATAAAGCCGCCTGACTGGCCCATTAAGAGCTTGCCGAGGTTAAGGGGGTGAAAACCATCGACGTCTTTTGCTGGGTCGACGGCTTCAAAGACGGTTTTTGTTGCGATCTGTTTGGGGAGTGGCTGCTGCACCAAAATGCCGTCGATCATTGGGTCTTGGTTCAGCGTTTGGATGTGATCGATCAGTGTTTGCTTTGAAACATTGCTGGGAAGCAAGAGCGTTTGAGATTGGATCCCCACTTCTCGGCACTGTTTTTTCTTTAAGCGGACATAAGTTTGCGAAGCGGGGTCTTCTCCAATGAGAATAAAAGCAAGAGCCGGACTTCTTCTAGTGAGCGTAGCGATTTCTCGTTTGAGCGTTTGGCAAATATCGACCGAGAGGCTCTTGCCGTCAAGGAGCTTCATTGGTAGCGAATTTCTGTAAGGTTCCCTGAATGTGTTTGACAGTTTGGTCATGCAAAATACCATTGGAAGCGATAATCGGCCCCACTTGCAACTTGTCGAGTGGCTTACCGGAAAAATCAGTGATGCGTCCGCCAGATTCTTCAATAAACAGCTTTGCTGCTGCATAATCCCACGGGCGGAGGGCTACTTCCCAAAACATATCAAATCGGCCAGCTGCGATATAAGCTAAGTCGAGAGCAGCCGAGCCTATTCGCCTGATGGGAACACCCATCCTAGCAAACTTAGTGAAATGTTCCAAGCAACAAAGTGGGTTTTCGGTGACATTATAGGGAAGGCCAGTTGCAATAATTGCGCTATCTAAAACAGCGGTTTGAGTTGTCTTGAGTTTCTTTCCATTGAGGTACGCGCCGTTGCCTTTTTCGCCAGTGAATAGCTCTTCACTCATAGGACTGTAAACAGCTCCAGCAAGAACATCGCCTTGAAAAGTGGCGGCGACGCTGACAGAAAAAAAGGGAATTTGGTGAGCGTAATTCACAGTGCCGTCGAGGGGATCGATCACCCATAGAATGCCTTCTTGGTTATCCCCTGACTCGCCGCTTTCTTCAGCGAGAAAATGGTGGTCGGGGAAGTGGCTTTTGATGAACTCAATGATCATTTGCTCTGCTTGTGTGTCCATTTCAGTCACGAGATTATGTCGGCCTGGTTTTGTTGAGAAACTAATTGGGTCGCCGAAGTGTTTGCGCAAAAAGCCTCCTGCTTTCAAAGCGCTTAAAGTCGCAACCATGGTTAATCTAGAGCGGAGAAGGTTGGGAAGATCGATATTTTGGTCCATAGAATCTACAGAGATGGCTTAGCGAGGGTTAAAGAAGTGATGAGCTCCTTTTTTTGTGGCTATTTTTATTTTTAGAGGTTTTAACGAAAAAAAGAAAGCGAAACCACATCTTTTTTAGTTGCTCATAGAGCGCAGCAGGCAGCCAAAAACAAATCAAGGCGTAGCAGCTATCGGCAAGGGGTAGCAGTAGGAAGTCGGAAAAAAAACCACTTGCTGTTAATGGCAGGGCGGTATTGAAACAGCAGAGCAGTAGGCGCTCAATAGCGGTGATCGCCATAGAAAAGACAAAAGTAAACGAGCACAAGCCAATCAAGTGATCGACAAAGTAGAGGCGCCAGCGATAGAGCAGCAATGTGACTAGAACGTGAGCAAAAGTGTAGCAGCCAAATGGGGCGTCTGCGGATAGCGTATCGAGCATCAGGCCGATGATAGTCGCAATGATCAGCGCCTTTTTTTTGCTTAAAACGCTGTAAGCAATCGCAAAAAAAGGGGCAAAGAAAAAAAGGCGCAGTGGCGTAAAGGCGGTTGGATTGGTGAGTTCAAAACATAGAGCAAGGAAAAAATAGGGCCAAACTTTTTTTGCATGCATTAGCGGTGCCATCGCAAGGCGGTCGTGATGATTTGATCGAGACTAGAGTAGCGGAAAGACCAATTTAATATACGGATCGCTTGCGCGTTATCGGCGACTAAAATGGGAGGGTCGCCTGGAAAAGCTGGGGCGACTTTAAGGGGAAGCGTGGTTTTGAGGTGACTTTCAATCGAACGGATCACTTCTTTTACTGAGTAGCCGTGGCCGGTTCCCAAATTAAGCGTCAGCGATTGATTGTGTTCGATCAACCATTTGAGCGCTTGAACGTGTCCCTGAGCTAAATCTGAAACATGGATAAAATCGCGGATAGCCGTTCCGTCTGATGTCGGATGATCGATACCATAGAGAGTGAACTGGTTGCGTTTTTTAAGGGCTGTTTCGAGGGCAAGGGGAAGAAGATGCGTTTCGGGGGTGTGAGATTCGCCAATTTCACCATCGGGGTCAGCCCCTGCGGCATTGAAGTAGCGCAAGACTGCGCTGCAAAGCCCACTTGTTGCGAGCATGTCTTCGGCTAATGCTTTCGACCGCCCATAAGTGCTAATCGGTTTTCTGGGGCTAGTTTCTCGGATCGGCGCTTGATCTGGAATACCATATACGGCGCAGCTACTTGAAAAGACGAAATAGCGGATATGCTCTTTTTTAGCGACAGTGAGCGCATTTAAAGTGCCAGCGAAATTTGTTTCGAAATATTCCAGCGGCTTTTTTTCCGACTCTCTAACATTTGATAGGGCAGCGAAGTGAATGATTCCGATCGGGCGGTAACGGGCGCATGCTGCTGCAAGCGCGGTGCGATCGCCAATATCGCCGTTAATAAAAGGCCCCCACTTGACGGCCCAGCGGTGTCCTAGCGACAAATTGTCGTAAGTGATTGGGACAAATCCCGCTTGCGCGAGCGCTTTACAGGTGTGACTCCCGATATATCCCGCGCCACCTGTAACTAGGACATTCTTCGTCAAAATGCTCCTTTAGATAAGAACAGTGTTGGAATTGTTTTTGCAATGAGATAAAGGTCGTACAGGAAGCTTTGTTTTTTTACATAAGAGCAATCAAGGGCAACCCGCTCTTGATAGGGAAGCTGGCTGCGGCCTGAAACTTGCCAAATGCTCGTGATACCAGGCTTAACCGATAAGACGGTAGCAGCGTGGTATTTGAGTGGGCTTGTGGGATTATCTTTGAGTTCAGAGATGTAGTGCGGTCTTGGCCCGACGACACTAAGATCGCCTTTAAGAACACAAAAAAATTGGGGAAGCTCATCAAGCGATGTTTGGCGTAGAAGTTTACCGATACGCGTGCAGCGGGGATCAGACTTGATTTTTTGATAGGTCGTCCACTCAGCTTTAATTTTAGGGTTGCGGCTCAAGATATCGCTTAACTGGGTATCAGCATCGAGATGCATCGTGCGAAACTTATAGATGGTAATGATTTTTCCTTCTTTGCCCAGCCGTTTTCCTTTGTAAAAAATCGGTCCTTTAGAATCCCATTTAATGACGAGGGCAAAAAAAAGATAAAGAGGAGAAAGAAGAGTGAGAACAGATAAGCTAAAGACAATATCAAAGCAGCGTTTAAAGAAAGGGTAATAGCTCCGGCGTCTTAGTTTAACCGTTTTTACCGAGGATACAGCCATCGACAAAGTCCTTGATAGTGACTACGAAATTAAAAAAATAACATATAGATTATAATTTTTTCATGCCTTTTTTCTATTTAGTTAGCAACTAGCACTTGCTAACTTGACTTGGCTTCGAAATAGGCGTGGCGAAACTGCACATTGCCGAGCGGTGAAACTTCGACTTGTTTCAGCTGCGGATTTTGCAGGTAGATGAGGGGATAATGGTAAAAAGGGACGAGCGGAAGGTCTTCTAAAACGAGTTTTTCCGCTCGATTGAGCAGCTCTTTTCTCGCTTCGCCTTGTATGTGGTAGGACTGATGCAATAAATCACTAAATAAAGGATGATTCCACCCAGAGTAGTTACGCTTTGTCTTTGAAACGCACAACCGCTCTAAAAAATTCATCGGATCGAGGTATTGCGCGATCCACGAAAGTTGCGCAAATTGAAACTTGCGGTTACTTAATAGGTTGAAGTGGTCTTGGATGTGCAGTCCGCTAAGAGTCACTTCGATACCTAAAATTTCTTGCCATTGACTTTGTAAAGCAAGGGCGAGTTTCCGGTGGATATCCGATTGGAAGTAGTGATAAATAATTGTAGGGAGCTGCTCTTTTTTTATGTTAAGTTCGCGCAATCCTCGGTCTAGGTAATCGCGCGCAAGATGTCTTTGGTTAAGAGGAAAAAAGTTCGCTTGTTTGTCCCGCTTTAAAACAGCGGGGATTAGCCCAGTTGCCACCTCATCTGGTGTTTCTGTGATGTGATCAACGAGTGTTTCGCGATCAATTGCGTAGGCAAAGGCTTTGCGAATATTGGAGTTGGTAAACGGAAATTGATCGAGATTAAATAAGCAAAATGTCGTTCCTGCGATGGGCTTTGTTTGGACTTTGTCTTCTCGAATAAGGTGGGGCAAGACCTGAGGAGGGACCGGTGAAATCATTCCGCCAAACCAGTCGATTTTGCCGCAATTAAAGAGCTCAAGGGCCGTCATTTCATCGGGAATAATGCTGATATCGATATGTTTAAGGTGGACAGTCTCACTGTTCCAAAAATAAGGATTTTTATTCAGTGTTATCTCGGCCTGGTCAACCCAGTGATGAAGGACAAACGGTCCGTTGGAAATCAAGTGATCGGGGGTTGGTTCGGTCGTTGCTAATTGGTAAGCGGGGGGAATTGGAAAGTAGGTGCAGTAGCTAGTCAATTCAAGAAAATAGGGTGTTGGACGAGAAAGTTCGACGATGAGCACATCATCACCGACAGCTGTTACACCAATGTCACTTAAGGGACAAGAGCCCTTTTTTGCGCGCTCAGCATTTTTGATTGGGTAGAGAAGGTGAGCGGATTTAGAGGGGAAGAGGGGGTTTAAAGCGCCTTTCCACGACATTTCAAAATCGCGCGCTGTGACTAAAGTGCCATCTGACCAATAACTTTTTTTTAATTTGAAGCGGTATATTTTTTTATCGGGAGAAAGGGTGATTTGCTCAGCCAGCGCTAAACGAATCTTGCCGTCGGGTTCTAGGTATGTGAGCCCTTCATAAATCATATAGTGCAATGTCGCTGTCAACGGCTCGGTTTTTTTTCTAGGATCGAGCGAGAACGGCATATAAGCGAAATTAAGCCTGAGAGAACTTTGGTTTTGATGAGAAGAAGCGCTTTTTTTTTGACAAGAAAAGAAGATCGCCGCTGATACAAAAAGAAGCGCCAAGTGAAATAAGGCGGGTTTTTTACCAGGCGAGAAATAGTCCATTTTTGGCTTCATCTGAATGGCCCTTGGAAGCAGGAACCTGCAATCATAAAAGTCGCGAGTTAAAATGTCTACTTTACCAAGTTCACCCCTTGGGTATATACCCGAGCCGATTCAAAGTGCAAAAAGGTCGGTGATTTGGCGCGGCTTTTTTTGGTGTGCGAGCAGGCGAGTGATTACCCGAACTGAGGATTTTCTTCTTGCTAATCGACTCTTTTTCCTCTATAATGCGCCCCATCTCTATCACTCAAATTAAGGCCTCGCCGAATGAAAGCAACCGAAACGGGCACAGATAAAGTCAAGAAAATTTGCGACGTTCTGCGGCGCGAGACATTGGATCCAGCAAAAGAAGAGGCTACAGCGATCATCGACAAGGCTCGCGCCGAGGCAAAGCAGCTCATTGCTGAAGCGAAGCGAGAAGCCAAAAACATGCACGAGCAAGCGAAAAAAAAGATCGAAGAAGAGCGGGAGTTGTTTCAAGCTTCTATCCACGTTGCCTGCAAAAAAAGCCTTGGCCTGCTTAAAGAAGAAATCGAAGAAAAGCTCTTTAATCGGGAGCTCAAAACCTTTTTAGAAAAACCCCTTTCCGATCCGAAATTGATCGCCAAACTCATCGAAGCGATCGTCACAGCGATTGAGCGCGAAGGTCTCGATGCAGAACTCAGTGCAATAATTCCCAAAAGCGTTCCAGCTGAAGAAGTCAATCAGTCGCTAGCAGCAAATATCTTGCAAAAACTAGCGAAAAAAAGTGTCGAGCTGGGTGAAATAACAGGAGGGGCTAAAGTCAAACTCAAAGAAAAGCATCTGACCATTGATATTAGTGAAAGTGCGGTGCAGAATCTACTCGCCCATTATGTCCGCGAAGATTTTCGGTCGATTGTTTTTCATGCGGGTTAATATGTGGTTTGCGCGAGAATTTCTCGCATCAGCTGGTTTCAGGGAAAGTGTATGAGTAGGAGTTTTTTCGTCGGAAGCGCTTTGCCGCCGCTGCAAGTAGGGAAGGAGCTCGAATGGACTTTTGATGATTTGATGGTTTTTTTTGCGCTCAATCTAACGCGTGCGCAAAAAAGCCAAGTCGATCAAATCCGACAGTTAATCGATCTGACCAACGTCAGGCAGATTTTACGCGAAAAACCGCTCGATCCACATGGCCGTTTGACTGAAAAAGAGCTCGACGAAGCGCTTGTTCACCGCGAGGGGCTTCCAGATTATCTCTACACGCATCTAGATGCTTTTGATTCAGCAGCTGAGCAAGAGCGTCATTACGCCCGAGTCCTTATTGCCTTTTTTCACGAAATGAAAGAAAAAACGCGCGGGTTTTTGCAGTTTTATTTTTCTTTCGAGCGCGAGTGGCGACTTGTGCTTTTAGGTCTTAGAGCAAAGCGGATGAAAATGGACTTGACCAGCGAATTGCAGTACGAAGATTTTACCGACCCCTTAGTCGCAGAACTACTAGCGCAAAAAGATACCAAACAGTTTGAATTTCCTTTTGAGTACCGAGACTTGGGCAATAGGCTTGAGGGGACTGAAGCAGACCCATTAGCAGAACACCGCGTCTTGACAAAGTATCAGTTTGATACTATAGGGGAGCAATTTTGCGATGACCCTTTTTCTGGGCCAGCAATTTTGGGCTATTTTGTTCAGTTTATGCTTATTGAAGACGATAACCATTTAAATGACTCCGAAGGAAGCGCCTGGCTCAATCGGATCGCAACCTTGAAGTGAAGCCAATGGAAAATAAAACAGAAACAACAGGAACCGTTCTAAAAGCATTTGGAAACCTTTTGCACGTTGCTTTTGAGGGCAATGTGCGTCAAGGTGAGGTAGCGCAGGTCGATATCAATGGTACGCAGCTAAAAGCCGAAGTGATTGAAATTGCCGGGAATATCGCTAAATTGCAGGTTTTTGAAGATATTCGTGGGGTCGAGCTTGGAACCTCAGTGAAATTCACATCAGAACTTTTGGAAGCAGAGCTAGGACCTGGGCTGCTGAGTTCTATTTTCGACGGGCTGCAAAACCCACTCGAACGGGTTGCCAATGCTTCAGGGTTATTTCTCACGCGCGGTGTCTATTTAGCACCGCTCAGCCGCGATAGGCACTGGGATTACCGCGCGGTCGCTGCAGAAAAAGCGATCGTCAGGCGCGGTGATTGCTTGGGCACGGTGATGGAAGGGCGCTTTTGCCACAAGGTCATGGTTCCGTTTAAGCTCAAGGGAACGTATACAGTGTCTTGGGTTGCCCCAGCCGGTTCTTACACAATCGATACTGTGATCGCCAAATTAAAAAACGAGGCGGGTGAGGAAATTCCCGTTACGATGGTGCAAAAGTGGCCGGTGAAGATGCCACTGATCGAAGGGAAAAAGGTCAAAGCAAAAAAAGTCATGGATACGGCTCTTAGGACGATTGATACTCAGTATCCGCTGTTAAAAGGGGGCACGTTTTGTACGCCGGGCCCTTTTGGCGCGGGAAAAACGGTTCTTCAGCATCACCTTTCAAAATACTCTTCAGCTGATATTGTGATTATTGCCGCATGTGGTGAGCGAGCTGGTGAAGTTGTCGAAGTGCTGAAGACGTTTCCCCACTTAACCGATCCAGATAGCGGGGAATCGCTGATTAACCGAACGGTCATTATCTGCAATACCTCTTCGATGCCAGTCGCTGCGCGCGAAGCCTCAGTCTATATGGGTGCAACTCTTGCCGAGTATTACCGCCAAATGGGGTTTGACGTTTTGCTGCTCGCCGACTCAACTTCTCGATGGGCTCAGGCAATGCGCGAAATGTCGGGCCGATTAGAAGAAATTCCCGGTGAAGAGGCCTTTCCCGCTTATCTCGCCTCGAGAATTGCCGCTTTTTACGAGCGCTCAGGCGTGATCGAGCTCGCAGACGGGAAGAAAGGGTCGCTGACCATTGGCGGCACTGTTTCGCCAGCAGGTGGCAACTTCGAGGAGCCTGTCACGCAAGCGACGCTCTCTGTTGTCGGCGCCTTTCTAGGATTGTCGCGCCAGCGATCAGATGCGCGCCGTTATCCGGCAATCGACCCTTTGATCTCGTGGTCGAAATATATCGACGATGCAGGTGCTGATTTAAGCGATCAGGTCGAAAACTGGGCCGAAAAAAACCGCCGTGCAATGCAAATGCTTCGTCAGGGAGACGAAATTGGCAAGCGGATGGAGGTTGTCGGTGAAGAGGGGATTGCTATCGATGACTTTTTGATCTACCTGAAAGCAGAGCTCTATGACTTTTGCTATCTTCAGCAAAATGCTTTTGATGTTGAAGACGCTTATTGCCCACTCAAACGGCAAATCATTGTCTTTGAGATCATCCAGCAAATTTTTTGCGGTGCATTTTCTTTTGACAATCACGATGAAGCGCGCGAATTTTTCCTCGCGCTCCAAAACGATATGAAAAACTTCAACTTCACAGCTTTTGAATCGGCAAAATACAATGAAATGCTCGCCGGTATTCGGCAAAAAATTGACCAGGCGCTGACGGCTTAGGTAAAGGAATGAGTTTATGAAAAAAGTTTACGATCGGATCGTCGATATTCGCGGGAATTTAGTGGCTGTGATGGCGAAAGGAATCAAGCTCGGCGAGCTTGCGACGATTCACCGCTACACAGGAGAAACGACCCTTGCATCTGTGCTTAGCCTCGACGGCGAAAAAGTGACGCTGCAGGTTTTTGAAGACCCGCGCGGCATCTCTACTGGGGATCGGGTCACTTTCTTGCAGCGCCAAATGGAAGCGACGACTGGAGACGCTTTACTGGGACGGCTCCTTAACGGCTATGGCGATCCAATTGATGGCGGTCCTACCGTAATGGGCGAGCAAGCGGCGATTGGTCAGCCCTCGTTTAATCCCGTTAGGCGAATTGTTCCCCATCAACTCGTCCGCACGAATATTCCGATGATCGACGTCTTTAATTGCCTTGTTAAATCGCAAAAAATTCCTATCTTTTCGATTGCTGGCGAGCCTTACAACCAACTTTTGATGCGAATTGCAAACCAAACCGATGCTGATATTGTGATCATCGGTGGGATGGGGCTGCGCTACGACGATTACCAGGCGTTTATCGACAATGCGGAAAAATCGGGATCACTTGAAAAAACGGCGATGTTTATCCATAAAGCAACTGATCCCGTTGTTGAATGCCTACTTGTTCCAGATATGGCGCTTGCCTGCGCTGAGCGATTCGCAACTGACGGTAAGAATGTGCTCGTTTTATTAACCGATATGAGCGCTTTTGCCGACTCGATCAAGGAAATCATGATCACCATGGATCAGATTCCATCAAACCGCGGCTACCCGGGCTCTCTTTACTCTGACCTCGCGTCTCGCTATGAAAAAGCAGTTGATATCGATGGCAGCGGGTCGATCACCTTGATTTCCGTGACGACAATGCCAGGCGGCGATGTCACCCATCCGATCCCCGATAACACCGGATATATCACTGAAGGGCAGTTCTACCTTCACGATGGCCGCATTGACCCTTTTGGATCGCTGTCGCGACTTAAACAGCAAGTCATTGGCCATGTCACGCGCGAAGATCACGGCAATATCGCAAATGCGCAAATTCGACTTTATGCCGAATCTAAAAAGGCGCGCGAGCGACAGAGCATGGGTTTTAAGTTGTCGCGCTGGGATGAAAAGCTGCTCAGCTATTCGTTTTTATTTGAGAAACGGATGATGGACTTAGAGGTCAATATTCCACTTGAAGAAGCACTCGATTTAGGGTGGAAAACACTAGCCGAGTGTTTTGATCCGCACGAAGTCGGCATTAAGAAAGATTTAATCGACAAGTACTGGCCAAAGGGATAGACGCGCAAAATGATCAAACTGACAAAAAACGAGCTGCGCGACCAGCAGTTACGACTCAGTCAGCTTCAAAAGTACTTGCCGACGCTGCAGCTAAAAAAAGCGATGCTGCAAACAGAAGTGAACCAGGCAACCCTTGAAATCGAAGCTCTGACCGATGCGTACCAAAAGGACAAAGAAGTGTGTGCGAGCTTTCAAGCGCTCATGACTGATCCCGCGGCTTTTTATCTCTCTTATGGCACTCAGATCGCTCAAGTAAAAAAAGAATACGAAAATATTGCCGGCGTCGATATCCCCCACTTTGACAGCGTCATTTTTAAGCCTGCTGGTTACACTCTTTTTGATACGCCGCTTTGGCTAGATAGCGCGCTCAATAAACTGCGCACTTTGGTCATTGCGCGGGAAAAAGTCACTGTTGCTACCGAAAAAAAGCGCCTTCTCGAAAAAGAGCTTCGCGAAGTGTCGATTCGCGTGAATCTCTTTGAAAAAGTGATGATTCCCCGAACACAGGCGAATATTAAAAAAATTAAAATCTTTTTAGGCGACCAAGAACTGGCCGCTGTTTCGCAAGCAAAAGTCGCGAAGAGAAAAATTTTACAGCACAAAGAAGAGGCATAAGAACATGGCCATCATTCAACTCAAAAAATACCTCTTTGTCGGTGTTCGCGAAGATCTCGATACTTTTTTTCACCGCGCCCAAGAAAAGGGGGTTCTAGAGTTCATTTCTCGCAGTGCGAGGCGGAGTGTTGAGCTGCCAGAAGGTGTGCGCAAAATCATTCAAGCATTAAAAATTTTAAGAAAACTTCCTGCTGCCGTTCCGATTGCCAACGCTACCCAAGTCGATTTAGACCAAGTCGCCGCTAAAGTCGTCCAAATCAAAGGACAAATTGAACACTGGCTCGAAGAGCAGCGGCTCCTCGAAGCTGAAATTGCGCGGATTGCGCCGCTTGGTAATTTTTCAGTCGAAGAACTTCGCGATCTCGAGAAAACAGCTCACCGTCACTTCCAATTTTTCTGCGTCAAAAAAGCTAAAAGCGAACATTTACCAAAAAGCGATACGCTCATTTATCTCAATAGCGACTATGATCTCGACTACTTTTTGAGCATTAGCCCTCAATCTAAACGCTTTCCAGGCATGATCGAAATGCATCTCGACCGTTCGCTAAGCCAATTACAGCAGGAAAAAAGCGAGCTCCAGCATTCGATTGAACAAGCGCAAGGGCAGCTCAAGCGTTTGACTGCTTACAAAACCGCCCTGCAAAGCCACCTCATAAAAGAACTGAACCGCTATCACTTGGGCTTTGCGATGAAAAACAGCGATCACTATCTCGAGGGATCGCTGTTTGCTGTCGAAGCGTGGATTCCATCGAGTCGCCTACATGCCCTATTCCCATTGCTCGACGGTATTGGCGTCCATGCAGAAGAAATCGCCATCGAAGAAGGGGAAAGAGTGCCGACCTATATGGAAAATAAAAACTATGGCGCTGTTGGCGAGGACCTCGTCCATATTTACGATACCCCAGCGCCCGAAGATCGAGATCCCTCTAAGTGGGTTTTCTGGTCTTTTGTCATCTTTTTTGCGATGATCATTTCCGATGCCGGCTATGGAGCGCTTTACCTGATTCTGGCATTGCTGATCAAATGGAAGTTCCCACGCCTTAAGGGGACAGGGCGCCGTTTTGTGAAGTTGATGACCGCTATTTCGATCAGTTGTATTGGGTGGGGCATTCTCTCTGGCGCCTATTTTGGCATTGAGTTTGCGCCATCTAATCCGGTCAATAAAGCTTCGCTGATTCACTACCTCGCCGTTAAAAAAGCCGATTATCACGTGAACCGGAAAGATCTCGATTACCAAGAGTGGGTTAAACGCATTCCCAATCTCGCTACAGCAACGACAGGCGAGCAGTTTTTGGCCAATGGCGTTGTGATGGAAAAAGGGCGGCCCTCATACAAAGTATTTATCGATTTTAGCGATAGCGTTTTTCTAGAGCTAGCACTTGTCGTGGGCATTATCCATATTTCGCTGTCACTATTGCGCTCTTTGCGTCGTCACTATGCGGGAATCGGCTGGGTGCTCGCCGCTGTTGGCGGCTATCTTTACTTTCCCCAAGTTTTGCAGTCGACGTCGCTGCTCCACTTCTTGGCCGTCATTCCCCCGGCCACCGCCTATGCTGTAGGGTGGCAGCTGCTCGTTGTTGGTATTGGCCTTGCTATCCTCCTTGCCCTAGTACAAAATCGCTGGCGCGGGTTCATTGAAATCTCAAAGCCAATTGAGCTGTTTGCCGACATCCTTTCTTACCTTCGTCTCTACGCTCTTGGCCTCGCGGGCATGACGCTTGCAACGACCTTTAATACTGTCGCTCGTGACGTCGGCGGAGTCTTTGGCTTTGGAATTCTAATCTGCGGCCACATCACGAATATTACTGTGGGCATTATGGGCGGAACAATTCACGGTTTACGCTTGAATTTCATCGAGTGGTACCATCACTCCTTCGAGGGCGGTGGACGGCTGTTTCATCCACTAAAATTACTGAAAGCAAAAGGAGAATAGACTTATGAACTTTGATATGATTGGACCGGCCATTGTGTTAGGACTCGGCTGCTTAGGTAGCGCTGTTGGCTGTGGCATTGCCGGTATGGCTTCTCATGGAGTCATGGCACGCGTCGATGAAAACCACGGAAAATTCATTGGCATGTCCGCGCTTCCCTCTTCTCAGGCAATTTATGCGTTCATTTTGATGCTGCTCATGAGAGATGCGATCAAAGCCAATACTTTATCAGCAATGTCTGGAATTGGGATTGGCTCATCAGTCGGACTGGCGATTATGGTTTCTTCCATTTACCAAGGAATGTGCGCTGCAACTGGCATTCAAGCGGCAGCAAAAGAACCGGGCATTTACGGCAAATGCTTTGCCGCTCTCGGTATTGTCGAGTCGTTTTCACTCTTTGCCTTTGTCTTTGCGCTGCTCTTACTCGGCTAATTTTGTGCGTAGATTGAAAAATAGGTTGAGCCCATGAGAAAAGAAAGTGATTCTTTAGGTGTTGTCGAAGTTCCATCCGATAAATACTGGGGAGCGCAAACAGAGCGTTCGCGCCATAATTTTTTGATTGGCACTGAAAAAATGCCATTAGAAGTCATTTATGCGCTAGCGCTGATAAAAAAAGCAGCGGCTCTTGTCAACGCAGAGCTCAAAGTATTGACGCCGGAAAAGTGCAAGCTCATTTGTCAAGCTGCTGAGGCAATTTTAGCGGGGAAGCTCGACGATCATTTTCCACTGTGCGTTTGGCAAACGGGATCGGGCACGCAAACAAACATGAACGTCAATGAAGTGATCAGCAACTATGCGATTGCCCAGGTCAAGGGGGTAATAGGCTCCAAAAACCCCATCCATCCGAATGATGATGTCAATCGGTCGCAATCATCGAATGACACCTTTCCAACGGCAATGCACATCGCGGCGCGACTAAAAGTTGACCGCGAATTGTTGCCCAACCTCGAGTTATTATTGCAGGGATTTTGGGATAAGGCAAAAGCCTTTAGCGCTATTGTCAAAATTGGGCGAACGCATCTGATGGATGCGACGCCACTAACGCTTGGCCAAGAGTTTTCCGGCTACGGCGCTCAACTCGAGCACGGGGTAACAGCGATTCGCGCCGCAAATCATCAGCTTGCTCCGCTCGCTTTAGGGGGCACCGCTGTTGGAACGGGGATCAATGCGCCTTTAGGCTATGCCGAGCGCAGCGCAGCAGTTCTTTCCGAGCTCACAAAGATGGAATTTTCATCGGCGCCGAATAAGTTTGCGCTGCTTGCCGGAACCGAAGCCCTTATTGGCATAAGCGGCGCTTTAAAGACAGTTGCTTGCAGCTTGTTGAAAATTGGCAACGATATCCGGCTGATGGCATCGGGGCCACGGGCGGGAATTGGCGAGCTTCTTTTACCGGCCAATGAACCGGGATCGTCAATCATGCCGGGCAAAGTCAATCCGACTCAGTGCGAGGCACTGACAATGGTTGCAGCTCAAGTCATGAGTAACGACGCCGCGATTAGCCTTGCTGGTTCGCAGGGAAACTTTGAGCTCAATGTGTACCGACCGATGATAATCTATAACCTTCTTCAATCGATTCAACTGCTCAGCGATGCAGCAAAAAGCTTCCACGACAGATGTTTGATGGGGATCCAGCCCCAGGAAAACCAGCTAGCAGAGCACGTTAACCGTTCGCTGATGCTGGTAACAGCTCTCAATCCGTTGATTGGCTATGACAAAGCCGCAGAGATTGCCAAGAAAGCTTATAAAGAAGATAAAACTCTAAAGCAGGCAGCTCTTGAGCTCGGCTATTTAACAGCAGAGCAATTTGATGCCGCTCTCGATCTTGAAAAAATGACCCATCCAAAGTGATTCTAGCCCGCATTTCGGTTTTGACCCAAGAACAACTTGGGGTATGTGGTCGGATAAGAAGGCCACATTACTGCGACCCCCTCTCCTAAGAACAGAGCATGCGACTTTTACCGCACTCTGCTCAAGCACTTTTAAGGCCCTTGGATGAAGACCCGGCTTTTATCGAGTTATCTTCGTGTTTCTTACCAAAGTTTACCTTCACTTTCCGCGGCCTCTTCTCAAAATATTCCCCCCCATTTAGGATCGTAAGGGTTAGCTTCTCCTTTTATAAGGGGATGCCTTCTAATTGGAGTTGATACAGCAAAATAGGGGTATGTGCATAATACGCGCAAAAAGTGGACACCCTATCTATAATGTACTTATTATCAAAAGGATACAGAATGCAAAAATAAGGCTGAGTTTATGGAGATGGCGTTGAACCCCTATCGGAGAAAAATTCTTAAATTGTTGAAAATCAAGGGCCATGGATTTTTTTCTCGGACAAGAAACCTCAAGGTGTCCACTTTTTGCGCGTATTATGCACATACCCCATATCCCTCTCAGCTCTCGTTTGAGAGGTTGGTTAGAGATGCGATTTTTTTGGCAGCAGCTCTCGTCTGTTCTTTATTGTTATTACTGGATAGCCCCATCTGTTCTGTTTCAAGCTGGTATAAATAGTTAAAAATCTCATCCTCTGATTTTCTAGAGATAAGAAGCCCATAGACTAGTGGAACATAGTTGTCATACTCATCTTGTGCTTCAGGAATACCTTGAATACCTATCGGGTCCCAATCATTCAATAGAATCTTTCTTATTTTTTTGTAAATTAACTCTCTCCCATTCATTTTGAAGCTCCCGGGATTACGGTTATGACCTGCTCAGTTTCTGCGCTTACTATAACTCGAACATTGTTAATCGAATCATAATACCCGGTTGTCCCTGCTTTTGTTGGGAAAGTCTTTCCGTTTTTTATTGTTTGCTCAACAACAGATGGGGGAATTCCTAGATTTTGCATTTGATCTAATGCGTGGGCTGAATACTTGCGTTCTTGAATAATAGTAGGGTTATTTCTGACTTCTTGGTATTCAGTATTTTTAAGTTCGGTTCCTCTCCTTCCAGAAAAACCACTTCGCTCTTCCAAGCATTTGGATTCACCAGGGGCTTTCATAGTTCTCCCTGCTTTTGTAGTCTCCCCTCTGTTTATTGCCTTTCCTGTTTCCATTGGCTTTCTCATTTCAATTTCTTCAGCAACAGCACCTTAAACTTTTCCCTCGGCCAACATTTCCTCCGTTAACACCTAGCTCTTCAACAGCACCTATCTTCCCAAGGCCGAACTCGCTTGCGGATGCTTGTGTAAATATTTTGCTTTTGAATAGGCCGCCTGCAATCATCATCTCCGTTGCAGCATCACCAATCCTTTCGGCTTCGGCTTCAGTGGGCACTCCGTTTTCATCTACCTCCATGACGTGAGGGTAGTTGCCAGCCAGGTCTGTTCCAAACCATTCATCTATCTTTCGATGACCATCTGCAACTTCAACTCCATTCCAATCTTCTGATAGTCCGTGGATAGCTCTTTGAAAATCAACTCTGTCTTCAGGTGTTTGGCCTTCAAACAACGCTTCTTCCCACCTTTTTGGTATACACATAATTTCAAAAACGCCATGACATAGAGCTGAACATTCCTCCTTAGTCCTATCTTTAACCGTGTCCCAAGTTGAGTGGTTTTCTAAAATTTCATCAACAACCTCTGCAACCTCTTTTTTTACTGTGGGGGAAAAAAGCAGCGAAGTTTCATCTTCAAAAACTGGTCTGATCGTTTGAGGCGGCGTTTCTGGGTTTTGGGGATAGTCGTTTTGGGCTAAACTTCTCATGGTAAGCTTCGTTATAACCTTCATGGCTTTCTTCTATAGAAGGCGCGGCGCTGTAAAAAGAGTCGCTGTCATTGGAAGTAGGGGTTCCATAGTCAATTTCTTTAAGAGAGTTTTCGTAAGCGAGCTGCTCTTCTTCGTAGGCAACGTCTTCTTGGAATCTTACCTGCCCTGCTTTGTTGATATAATTGGCTTGAGCTTGCCTTTGGCGTTGTTCTTCTCTTCGCCTTTCTTCTTGTCTTTTCCTCTCTTGCTCCTCTCGTTTTCGTTGTTTTTTCTCTTCCTGGTGGGCGTCTGCGGCTCCTGCAGCAGCTGACATTCCTACTCCTAAAGCCTGTGTCCCAGCTGCTCCTGCAGAGGCTACCGCGATACCAACTCCGGTGACAACGGCGGCAACGGCGACCCCAATAAGGATGGCTTTTTTGTGATTTTCGATAAAGTGAACAACTTGATTGAACTTCTTCTTGAGCCAGCCGCAATGTGAATATTTGTACTGGTAGGGGTAGAGTATGGTGGGGATAATATAAAAGCCTTCTGAGTCACCGAAACCAGAGAGGTTCCAATAATAGTCGTCTTCTTCCCTGAGTAGCTCTTGGATGTCGTTTTCTAGTTCTTCTTTTTCCTGGGGGGTGAGTTTTGAAGAGCCTGTTCTGGCTAGAAAAACGACCAGCTCTTTTACGTTACGCACGGTTTCAGGGTCATCCACGTTATCTAATTCACCATTTTCGATCCTTTCTATTAGCTCGAAGAGATTATCAAGGGAAAGAGCCTCGTAGCTTAAACGATCTAAAATGCCAACGGCGTTATGATGGGGGTGGGTTTCTTTGATAGACGCTGCCGCCAGGGTAGCATTGCAAATCATGGCCGGGATGCAAAGAAGAGCTAAGAATCGAAAGAGAGTAAATATGCGCGGTGTTCCTGTTTTGGATAAAAAATGAAAAAAAAAGTTTAAAGTTTGCTGGAAATTTTTTAAACTTTTTTGAAAAAGGGGTATGTGGTCGGATAAGAAGGCCACATACCCCTAGTTGAGCGAGTTCCAAACACTTCCTCCAGCTTTCTTTCTAATCCGTCGAGAGTTATATTTGCGAGTACAGGTGATGCTACCCCACCTTGTGGCGTTCCGCTTCGGGTGGGATAGAGCTTTCCCTTTTCTATAAATCCCGCTTTTGACCATTCTATTACTGGAAGGCATTTGCTTTTTCCATCATCCTTTACCATCATCTTCATCAGTTTCTCTCGCGAGATTCCTTCCTTGAATAAGGGAAAATAAGGGCTTACCGCGTTCCGTTTCCTTGCCAATAGAGAGGTTAGGTTCTATCACCACACCGGAGGGGCATCATCCGCGAGTGGGTTAATTATGAAAGTCCACTCCTGCTCTTTTACCATTTTGGTTTAGGTCCAACGCCCTTTGGCCTATTAACATTTACGATGCTTTGATAGTTCACATATGTTAACCATACTCTCCGCTCTAGCTCCCTTTCTCTATGGCGTTTAGAGAGTTTGCCTCGTCTCGCGATTTGGCTTAAGGGATACATTGTCCCAAGGGCTTCACACCTCTAAATTGCTTCAGACGCATGCCTTGGTAGTCTCTCGAAGCGGAATTCGAGGTTCCGTTCGTGAATGATCACTTAGGAACAGACAGGGAAACGACTTCACGTCGCACCATAATACGTGTAAAAAGTAGTCACCTTGGGTTTTTTGCGCTTTCAGTAAAACTAATCACTATGAACCTATCCGTAAATAAAAATCTTCTTGCTTTTCACTTTTTCTGCATCTTTCTAGAAGCTGATTTGTTACCCTTGTCTCATGGATAATGTGTACAAATCAGCTTCCAAAAATTTGCTAGAAACCTGGTAAAAACCAAAAACATTTTCATTTACGGATAGGTTCAGATGTTCCAAGCTTTCCCAGAGGCTGGTAAGAAATACGGGTTAAGCCTCGGACAGGTGGGAAAAGAGAGTTTTAGATGAGCTATCATCAGACGCGGGCTTGGGTTAAGCGATCGTTTTTGCTACACGTTCGCAAGCGCTTTCAAGAATTTTTAAATTTATTTTTTAAAATAACCCCGATTTTCTAAAATTTTTATTTAATACTTCAAATATTTTATTGTTAATATAAGACTATCCCACTCAAAAAACCGTTGAGTGGGATAGCCTCATAGGTTATTTAAAC
>JBCCHO010000004.1:0-22660 GCA_039028715.1 Chlamydiota bacterium
CCCTGCAGCTTTTTCCTTGCCATTTCAAAAATGTTGCAAAAAAGAAGCTATTTTAAGAAAAAAGATTATTAATATTTCATCGCTTTTTCTTTCTATTATTCCTAGAGAAAAAAAATTATTTGCTAAGTTTTTAACAAAAAATAAATTAAGCTTAAATATTAAAAAAATCGGCAAGTTTTTTTATTCTTGCATTCCTTCTTTTTTTACTAATAAAACCCAAAAAAAAGAATTCCCTTTATTAGAAGAAATCGAAACCAAGCTCAGGAAAGAAAATGCAAGTTTTACCGCTAAGCACAAAGTTGATTGTGTGCTAGAAAGTGAAGAAGTAAGAAAAGAACTTTCGTTATTACCCAAAGAAACGACCGGTTCTGAGGCCCCATTAGGCGCGCAAATTTGTCTCGAAATGTTTTGTTCAAACAAGAGCCTGTCAGCACAAGAACTAGAGACTCTTAGCGATTACATGGGTGAGATTTTTCAGGAAAAGCAACAAGATAAATTAGCGGCCATTTTGAAAAGTCATGACCTAGCCAAAGCCGTCAAAAGAAGTGAAGAGCAAGCACAATGGATAGAACAAGCGAAAAAATCAACAAAAGAGGCTCAAACAAAAGAGGTAGAAACACGTGCTGATGCTTTGGTAAAACAGCTCGATGAGCTATCAAAAGAGAACCCTACCCTGAGTTATTTTGGCAAAATGAACCCCAAAAAAGAAGGAGCCTTAGAGTCAAATATCGTAGATAGTTTCTTTAAAGGTAATTTACCTAAATACATGTACGATTTTATTAAAAAAAATGATAGTCAATTATTAACAGATCAGATCATAAAACATGTTAAGGCTAACCTAAAAAAAGGTTTAGACAGCTCTGATGAAGAACTCAAGTCTTTAGAAGAAAAAATAAACAACTTTTTTTCTAATACTGACATAAAGCCCGACGAAAAACTTTCTCGAGGTTGGTACGATGCGCTTTGGAACAGCTTAAAAGAAGACATGCGTGAAATCCTCGGCAAAAGGACTGACGGAAAAGAACCAGAAACTATTTGGGAAACTATTTGGCAAAACGCTTGCAAAGAAGGGCTTGATAAAGCAATTGAAACTGTAATAAAAGAAAATCTAGACAAGGCAAAGGATTTTATTGATACAAGTACTCAGCTTGTTGTAGATCAGATAGCAAGCAATTTCCCAAAAGAAACGCAGCCTATTTTAGAACAGATAGGAATTAGCAGCAGTAAAGAAGAGCCATTTTTTATTAAAATTCATAAACAGCCAGACGGAAAATATACCCTTTATTTTTTCTCCAATGAAATTGATACAAATATTCACCCTAAAGTCACAGAAAAAAACAAAGTAGGCTATCAACTTCCACTTGTTTTTTCTAATATTGATAAAGAAAAAATCAACAAAGAATTTTTTAGTTATCTTCTTGTCCAACAAGCATGGCCTCGTTGGGACGAAGAATGCTCTTTTTCATTAGAGGATTTTCACCAAGGGTTACTATCTCGATTAGTAAAAGCCGATGAGTCGACAAAACCCCTTCCTGAAGATTGGGTTTTTTACAATAATTATCTCGATTTCCTGAAACTAGATTGTTACTACAACCAAGATTCTGCCAATGGCCCTTCTCTTTTAAAATTCTTTGAATTTGAAGTCCCATTAAAAGCATTTATCGACTATTGGTCAACGCTCAGAAATACTCCACTTGCTTTTAAGGACAATCCCCATCTTCGTGGCCAAATCGAAAAATCGATTCATTATCTCATAGAAAAAGGACTTGAACACTATCAAGAGCAAGAAGAATTAGAAAAACTCTATGCGACTCTTTATCAAGCAAAAGAAGAGTTGGAAGCTATACCAGATTACCAAAATATGGTCGCTTCACCTTCACCGGTATTCCCCCCTCAAGTTCAGTTGTTTATTCAGCAGCTACTTTTGGATATAGGGGCAACGTCAATGCACGTTGACGTGATAAAAGAAGTGGTTGTCTCTCTTTTAGGCAGCGAGGTTGAGCCAGCGCTCGAACAGCTTATCGAACAAACTATTTTACCGCTTGATCAAAGAAGTAAAGAGAAAAAAACAGAGAGCTGGCAGGAGTTTTTTCAAGGCTCTTTAGACGTTGCAAAGAAAGAAATTAATGATATCCGATCGATGCGTTTTTCGGTTTTGCATGCCTTTCGCTTTTCTATGAAGATCTATCGACTGGTATCGTTTATTATGACCAGCACAATTGCAGTTCAGCTGACAAAAAGTGGGTTGTTGGCCTTTTTCCCCCACCTTAGTTTGGGAGAAAAAGGTCTTAATGGACTTGCTGCTATGATTACACTTTTTCAGCCAAAAGCAGTCAGCACTTTAGAAAAAGTATTGCCAAAAGAGGTGTTTACAACATTAAGCGCTTTTATTTCTTTTAAGAACAATTTGTGCCTTTATATAAAAAAACGGGTCCTTTTCTTAGTCTTGAAAGTAGTCCTTCCTTATTCTTTATCCGAAACAACTCTCAACCAGATGCGCAAAGCGGTCATCGATGCTGATGAAGCTATCAATCGAAGCGGGGAACTTTCTTATCAGATCGAGCCAAGTCAAGACTCGGAGCCACTCGTTTTAACTGCAAGTCACACAGCACATTATATTTCAGATAAAGTGAGGAAAGCACCAGTTCAACAAATTCATCAGAAAGAAAATACCCTCTCATTAGATACACTTGCCAAACTACCGCGCGCTTCTTCTCATCCTATTAATCAAGAAAATTTTTCTCAGCAACTCTCTCTTTGGATAAAAGAAGTTAACGAACTAGAACAAGCCTCTTTGCCGCGTCAAGCAGCTATCTATCTAAATGAGCAAGTGCGCAACCTCCCCATTCCAAAAAGCAATCAAGTCAACTCGCTTTTTGATCAGCTAGCCGAAGATAAAAGGAGAGAAGTCTTAGAAAAACTCCATGAATTAAGTTGTTTGGTTTACCGCTATTCTTATTTACAATCTTCTATTGAAGAATCAATAGAAAGAGCGATAACAAGTTATGCTCTTTATGCGTGCACAGATTACTTAGCTCGAAAACAACATGCTAGCGAAACAACGATTTCATTCCCAAAAGAGCAAGCAAATGGGTGTGATTTAGTCACTTTTATTCAGCCTTCTATTGCCAAAATAAGCAATGTGAAAACACAGCACCAAGCAGCTGACCTTTTTTCTTATTTTGGTTTTGATATCAAAGAAAAATATAGCGAAAGTGTACTTCAAGAGAGACGGACAAAATCGTTATTTGAAAACGGGGCATGGTTTAATCTTGCTAAGTGCGATTACATAGAGAAATTTAAAGGGATGTACCAAGGACGGTATAGCTTTGGATCGCTAGGCACTTACCTTTCTAAAAAGGCTTATTACTATCGCGCCCTGTTAGAATATGATAAAACAGTACAAAACAAGTTGCGCGCTTTTTTTGGCGCTGATTACGAAAAGATCCCTTTTGCTGAAAAACTCAAAATTATTTTTTGCGACTTAAGTGTGGACTCAGCGCAAAATCTAATCGATTTACTGCCAATCAGCAACCAAGAAAAAGAAGCGCGGAAAAACAATGTTGAAAAAGCGTGGAAACAATCAATTTCCCCGGGGGATCCTAGATGCGGTATTTTGCCGAGAAGCTATTATTGCGCACGAACAACTTATATTTTGGCTAAAAATAGTTTGAATTACAACCCTATAAAAGATCGAAAGAAAAACTACAGTTTCAACAATCACCCTATTATTAACGGATTATCTTTGATTCCAATCGTAGAAAAGGAGAAAAATAAATCTTGGATAGCAAAGAACCTTCCCTCATTTTATCAAATCTATCAAGCTCTTTTTGGAGCAGAAACATTTATATCGAATATTTCCCTCCACCATCAAATTTGTACACCAGGTGGAACTTCGATGAACTACCGTTGCGGTTTTGGTGCTGATTACTCACTTAAGCCTAAAGCAGTTCGAGGCCAAGCACATGGGATTAAGGACTCTAAAGGCAGAGTCTATAGCGATGCTTTAGAAAAGCCCCTATCGAATCTACTTCTTAAGTCAAATAATAGAAAAATGAGCAACCAAAGCGCAATTATGCTCGAAAATGCCCATTATTTTTCGGCACATGGTTTGTCAAAAGAAGAGTCCGCTATTTTCCAAATGATCAATACTTATTCTGATGACCAGATTACTCGAGCTCTTAGTTTTTTCAAGGAAAAGCCAAACCTTCTTTCTAAGCCTCGCTTTCAAGCGGCGTTTGACCTTTTTTTAACTGACCCCCATGCCCTGCGCAAACAATTAGCTGCTGAACCTAATATGGGGCAAACGATTCGAAATCACTTCAGCTTTTTGGGCAACCATTTCTTAGAGAAAAAAGACTATTTTACTTTTCTTTATCTCTCAAAAATTAACTATGAAGTTCTTGGACATTGTCGCGATGTCTTAGGTTCAGAAGAAGAAGGCCATTTTCTCGATTTTCGGAAAAAGATTCGGGACATCGTCATTCCCCATTATCAAAAGATGTCGCCGAAAAACCGGGCTATTAGCTTTAAAAAAGTGGACGATATAGATCCATTGCTCTTAAGTTATTCTTATCTTGTTTCTTCTTACCAAGGAATCGATATTAATCAACTCAATGAAGAACAAAGAAACGAAGCTCTCCTCTCTGCAGCTTATCTTCAATATGCGCAAGTTTCACATAGACACCCTTTGGAATTAGATGTCATCTTAAAAAGTGATCAGGTGCTTTGGAAATGGCTTCCTATCCTCCAAGAAAAAATCAAAACCAACCTCCAATTTAGGCAAGCAGTGATTAAGCGGTTGCTTTCCGATCAAGGTTGTAATTTTGATAACATCTTTGGAAAAGAAAACCCAAAGTGGGAAGGAACATTCCCTGTTTATCAAGATGAAATGAAAAAGGTAACGATCAACCTCACTCCGAAGAGGGGTCAAAACATTCAAACGATAGCAGCAGAAAAAAAATTGCAGGCACGCGTCATGCGCCGCACTGCATTTTTTTTGAATAAAACGAGAATCGAACCCCCAGTCAATCTCGGTGATTCAAAATTCTATTTTAAAAAAGATGAACTCACCGTTAAGGTTGTTACCAACCCTAACACTTTAAAAACAAATCTAGAAATCTCCCGCTTATTTTCAGGACAATCTTTTCGGAAGCTCGATCAAGTTAATTTTTCCTACCAGCCCAATGAAAACGGGAACTTTTGGATTCAAGAGAAACCTGATCAACCAAACAAGCCGCTGATTCTTTTTACGGATAAAAATAACACTATAAAGCAGTGGATTCATGTAGAAGAAAAGCCATCTGCAAATGGCAATAAGAAGGAATATAAAATTACTAAAGTCGAAACTTTGTACAAAGAAAAGAAAGTAAGAAACATTGACAAAGAAAAAGTGATGCATCATCTCCATATGCTAAAACACTTCCAGCCGCTATCAAAAATCAAGTTGCTTGGATCCGCAGAAAAAGAGGATCTTTCCCATATTTTATTTCCAAATACTGGCCTTTCTTTTGCTATTAAGCCAGATAGTCATGGTGATCACCAAGCATTTACTGATTATGGGGAAGATAGTGGCTTTTATATTGCAAAAAAGCAAAACGATAGCAGATTACTTCATGTCTATCCTAACTATTTGCTGATGGAAAACGCAAAAGGGGATAAAAAGGTCCATATTGTTAACCAATCACTCAAGCAGATGTTGGGTTCATTCTTACTCAACCAAGTTGCTTCTGTAAAAACCTCTCCAATTTTTGATCAAATATTAGCGAACATCTCTGATGATAAAAACCAAGACAAGAAAAAAGTTTATACTTATCAGCTCGATAAAGAAGGAAAATTGCATAGCAGTGACGGAGAAGCAATTGCGTATATGGCATTATTTCATCTCATGCACAACAACTATGCTGAAACCACACACTATATTGAGCAAATTGTTCATTTAGGAAGAAGCGCCAAACTTTCTAAAGAGGTCTTTGCAATTTTAGATAAGACCCTCTTCCCCCTTCTTCTTTCTTCACACCCCAAAAAGAGTGAGGCAGCTCTTTCTATCCTTGCAATGCGAGAAGAAAATAAGCAATTACATCACGATGGTAAGCTACCATATGATCAAAAAATGGATCGATTTCGGTGGCTATTATTACAAGCGCACTATGCTAATTATATCAAAGAGCTTAAGAAAGGAACGCGATCATCACTCACAGAATATGATGAGCTCTCTTTAATTCAATCTATTGTCGATTTTAACCGGAATTGGCTTAAGAAAAATAAGGCCTCTTTTTTCCCACAAGCGGAAGATTCTCAGTGGAATATATTAAGCCAAGCAGTTGAGGGGCTCGAAAGCTTCGCTTCCGGGCTATTTATGCTTCCATCCATTTCCAAAAGGTCTCGTGAGTTGCACCGAAAACATCCCGAAAAAAACGAGCTAGATATAGAAACCGATTTTAATTTGCATTCTGCTGATTCTCCATCCGATTCAAGCGCTTTGCCCAATACCCAACAAGATGAAATACTTTCAACTACAACCGGTATGATTAAAAAAACGATTACGTCTTATCGAAAAGTTATGAACCACCCTCTAGTGCGTTATAGAGGCGATTTTGAGATTTCCCCTAAGTTCTGTGCCAAGACGGCTTCATTTACTCTAGACTCTTTAGAAACACTCCCAGTCAGTCTTGCTCAACTCCGACCAAATAATATTGAAGAGCATTTTCTTGGGTATTATTATTTGGCAACTGCTTCTTGTCCGAAAGAATGGGCACAAGATCCCGAAAAAACAGCTCTTTTTGACAAAAAATCAAAAGAATTTCGAGCGAATATATCCTTGTTAAAAGGGAAATTTCACCTGTTTTCTGGTGCATTGATCGAAGTTTTGCAGATTGTGGCTCAAAAAGACTTCGTATCCAAACCTCCAAAAGCAGAAGATCTAAAACAGTATCTCATCAATCATCAACTAATAAAAAAGATTGTGGAAGAAAGAGCGGATCTAGAAGGAGAGAAATTAGAGTGTCAAGTGGGGGAAAAACAACACCTCGAAGACGAAAGATATGTCTTTCAAAAGAGCAAAACGCTGATTCAAGACAAAAAAGCAAAACTACAAGCCCAAAAAGAACAACTAGACCCTTCTCTAAAAACGAAAGAAGCTCCCTCTGACATTGATATAGCTATCCTCGAGTGTGATGCAGACATTTCTGTTTTTGATCAAGAAATCGCAGAGGTTGAGCTACAAATCTCTGAGATTGATCTAAAAATCGCTAATATTAATCTAAAAATAAAAAAGCTGAACGAAAAAGAGCTTGATCTTCACATCGCCTTTACCTCAGGGGTCAGCCTACGACCTATTCATGCTTTTAACTGGGAAATTCAACGGCTGATCAAAGAAGCCAGTAGCCTTAAGTTAGGGCGCTCAATTATTGGCAAAATGAAAGCCAAAGCGGAAGCCAAAGTTAAAAAAATAATAAATAGCCCAGAAGAAAGAAACCAGATGATCAAAACTGCGTTTTGGCAAGCGTTGGGTTTAACCGGTCTTGGAGCCGTGGTTGCTTTGGGCGTGACACGCAAAGTCGTCCAAATCGGCCAGAATCAACGAGCCATTAGGAGCCAAAACTCTGCTCGGAAAAAAAAGAAACCAAACGTTTCTTCACCCTCTTCACAACTATTACCAAAAGAGTTTGCTGAAGATGCTCAGCAACGAGATACAGCAATTAACTCCACTTTGATCTCGATTTGCAACAATTATTTAGTTGCAACTCCCAAAGAAATAGAGCAAGAATCTACCTGCGCTAATCCTTATGGTCGCACAAAGGATCTGGGGAAAAACGTCAGTGACAAAATTGATCGGCTCAATCAAAGCTTACTCGATTATTACAACCGAGAAGATGTCATTGAGAAGACTTACTCATTACGCGACGATAGGAGTATGCGCGATCTGTATGACCACCTAATTAAGCTCAAAAAGAAGGTAACAGGATCAATAGAACATGAAAAAAAAGAAATAGAAGAGAATCTTAACCGCAATTTTTACAAAGAAAAAAAAGAAGCAGACGCTGCTTTACCCACACATCTGCGTCAATTGGATCAGGGGAAGAACGGAGTTATCTCATTTGCAGAGCTAGAAACATGGATTCTTCGAGGGGAAGAAACAAATAAGCTTCTTAAAACAGGTAAAACCCAGGAGCAGATTCAACATATTAAAAAGCAACTTCTACTCAACAAAGTCCTCGCCTCCCGGTTTCAAATACTTTTTGATAAACTCGATGAAATCACCGCTCATGGCTATAGTGACCAAGCGATGGAAAAGGCACTGTTTGCTATTGGCCGCGAACTTGAACATGAACGAGTTTATCGGTTTGATAGCAAGCAAAAAGAACGATTTTTATTAACAAACCTTTTCTTTGAAGAAAAAACAGGCAAAAGATTACGCAAAAAGCAATGTGATCAGCTCGGAGCTCTTGTCAATGAAGAGGGGCTACAAAACGTCATCGAAGCGATTATGGGATCGGGCAAAAGCTGGCATATGATCCCGGCTTCGAGCCAAATCGATGCTGATGGTGACCATCTTGTTGTCAATGTGTGGCCTGCTGCAGTTGTTGCTGAAAATATCCGCAATATTAGAGGGCAAGCTAAAAAAATATTTAACCAAACGGTGCACGCACTACCTTTTAGCCGTCATGCCCAACGGACAAAAGATCAACTATGGGCAGTGGCAAAAAAGCTCAAGCGGATTTTACAATATGGTGACCAGCTTAACTCTGCAAAAGAGCCGCTACAAGCGATGCAACTTTGCTTTCTAGAAGAAGCTCTTGATCTTGCAGGAGAAAAAAAACGTTGCTCTGGAAAAGAAGCCGCAGATTGGAAAAAACGGCTTGTTCATTATAAAAATTCACTTGCTCTTCTCCGGAAAAAAGGAAAAATAAACTGGGATGAATTCCATGACGGAATGAACCAGAAAAAAGAACTGAATTTTCCTATTGGGGAATCCAAGGTTTTGAACAAATTGTATGTCAAAACGGTTTTAAAGACCTTACATAGTTGTTTAAAAAACAAAAAATTTCGCGAACTGATCTGCGCAAAAAGCCCAAAACCAGTGACCAATGAAGTGTTTAGAGCTTCTTTCTTAAAGCCGCTAGTTAATCAAATTGCAACCGAAGAATTTTTCAAAAAATACCAGCTACCAATTCAGCAAAAGAAAGAAATCATCGCTTATATTGCAGGGGAAGCAACAGAGATCCCACGATCAATTCAGGACAGTGATGAAGAAACGAAAGACCAAGTCGCCTTAGTTAAAGGAACAGTCAAGCTATTGGAAAGTGCAGTAGCGCAAACAATGAATGTCGACTATTGCTTATCAAATAAAGAAGATAATGGCGAATATGCTAGGCCAAGCGAAGGGAATAACAATCCACTTGAGGAAGCAAATATCCGTAACCCTTATGAAACGTTAGTTAAAACAACACTTTTATTAGCAAACAAACGACTCAAGGCAAGTCAGCTCGATGTCTATGTTAAGTATTGCCAAAGACAAGCCGCCAGTATAGCTAAGGTAAAAGGTATAGACAAAAAAGAGACCCGTTTAGCCAAACAATTTGCGAAATTTTTTGGTGATAAATCCGCTCTTTTTAACTTTACGGAAGAGAACAAAGCCGAGCGTTATCAAAAATTAAACTCACAAAACTGGATTGTCTTCGATTATATTGAGAAATTTATCTCAGGCCAAATTCAATACTACGACTCTAATCTTTCAAGTAACCCTCAAAACTTTAATTCGATGTTTGCGAGCTGCAGTGGCTACACTGGAACTCCATATAACGAGGGGGTTTATCCGAAAAACACCAAAGTCCTTTGGGATCCAGGAACAGATGGGGAAAGCCTTCACACCATGGTAAAAAAATGTGTTGATGAAAACTCAGTCCAAATCCTGAAAAAGAAAGCCCCAACAGCTTGTTTAAAAGAAATCATCGATTCCCATAGCGATAAAGATCATACAATCAGCGCTCTTATTGAAAGAGGCGCTATTCTGAATGGACTTAAACCTGAAGACGTGGTTAAAGATCTTCTCGAGTATATCAGAGAAAAGCGCCAAGATCTAAAGGGAATCGCTTTTTATAATACAGAAAAAAAACTCGTTATCTGGGAAAAAGAGGCAAAAAAACCAATTTTACTTGCAGAAAGCACCCTAAAGCCAGAAGAAATATTTTCGTATTTTCCACAACCTCAAACATATGCTGCCAATATTGACCAAAAAAAGGGCGCAAGAGGGCTAGTGACTATTGGAATCAACATTACCTTAAATGAGCTTTGTCAAGCTATTTGGCGAATGCGCGGGTTGAACAACGATTTAAAACAAAAACTTCGCTTTATCTTAACTGAAGAAACTGCTGCTGATATTCGAAAAGTCGTAGGCCTCCTACCAGAAGAAAAGATCACGATTCAGCATATCATCATTTATGCAACCAAAAATGAGGCGCGGGCAGTTGCTGAAGGGAACTTCCAATCCGATTGCCAAAAACTCCACAGCATCATTCGAACTGCTGTGATTGATAAAGCTCTTTTTGCCAAGACAATTGAAGAAACAATTACTATTTTAAACCATTTTAAACCGTTTCTTGTCACCAAAATCACAATGAAACCCCATCTCCTTTTTGGGATGCTAGATTATATGGCTACCCCACAAGACGTCATCAACTTTCTTCGCCAAAAGAACCAAAACCTATTCCAAACAATCAATAAAGATGCCTCGACTTTTTCTAAAGAAGAAGAACAGCAAATTATCAATAACCTAAAAGCAATAGGGGAAAATAGCAGCTACCCAGAAAAAATACATACTTATCGAGAAAAAAATGGGAACCTTTCGTTCAATAAAGACAACCAGACTGACCAATCGGTTGAAGTGATAACCAGCAATGCACAACAAGAAGCGATAGGGCAACAAGAAGCAATAGGGCAACAAGAAACCGAAGAAATCAACAATGTTGAGCAAGAACAAAGCACACAAAATGCTCTAGAAAAAGGACAAGATATTGCCAAGATCCAACAATTTTATCCATGGTCACCAAAAATAAACTTGACCAACCTAAAACAATGGTTTCAAGTGGCAAAACCACCTGCTTTTTTAGCCAAGAACGGACTTGTTGATTATGGCATTAATTGGGCAAAGTTTACATCTAATAGCCTATGGAAAAAAATGACAACCTATGACCATCCTCCTATTTTTCAAATGAGTGAAGTATTAAAAGCCACAGGAAAAGATGAGAATGAAGTTATTGGTCAAGAGCTCAATTCCAATATCTTTGTTTCGAATAATGTCGCTCATCTCATAACGCGAAATGGCTCTCCGATTGAACCATTTGGGAGATACCAGATTCCTATTTTTGAAGTCGTTGTCATCAAGGAAAATGATAACATGCCACCACAGTTTATTTTGATTGACCAAGAAGAGGCCCATTATTTTAAGAAAAAACTAAAAGAAGATCGAGAAAAAAAAGGGGGTATCGATAGAAATACTCCTATGATTGGTGTTTATGATCTGACAACTCGGTCTTTTGTCGCACAAGGAAAACACCGGTTTTCACCGACAATCAAAAACAATGACCTTTTTAACGACATGGAAGTACAGGTGCGCTTTTTACGCGGAGATGTCATGTATCACCATAAAAAACAAGTCCAAAAGCTACATCAATGGATCAAGCAAAAGTCGCCATACAAAAGAGAAGCTATGCAGACATATTTTGAGCGGGTTTATAACCAACATAAACGAGGTCAATATTATGGTAGTATTGTAGAAGAATGTTTCTTAGACTCTATGAATCAGCAACCGCTATATGGTGGGTTTGTGGCCGACGCCAAATAAGGGGCAATCAGGGAGTGTACACAGTTTATCTTGCTGTCTCTCTCGCAAACCTCTAATGCTTGCTCGTTTTTGCCTGTTCCAAAGATTGAATATCTTCTGGGTCTAGTTCTGTTATTTCTGCTACTTCCTCAAGAGACATAACACCTCTTCTAAAAATTTTTTTAGCCAAAGCAATCTTTTCTTTCTTATGGCCTTCCTTACGCCCTTTTTCTTCACCCTCTCTTAGCCCTTCCTTACGCCCTTTTTCCTCACCCTCTCTTAGCCCTTCCTTACGCCCTTTTTCCTCACCCTCTCTTAGCCCTTCCTTACGCCCTTCCTTACGCCCTTCCTCATGACCTTCTTTAATGCTTGCCTGTTTAATGGCGGTTAGATTGCGCTGCTCATTAATGCTTTCTTCGTAGGCTTTTCTTGTTTCTGGGTCTGATGAGAGCCTTTCAAGTCTTTCAAGAGCCGTCCTAAAAATCGGATCTTGCTTAAGCTTCTCAAGCTCTTCTTTCTTGATTTTAGAAGCGTTTTTTAGAAGAAAAAGCCACCAGTCTTTATATTTATGCAATTCATCAAAAGGTCTGTCTTCAAATTTCTTCAGATCAACAAGTGTGGCTTTCCAGTGATCGAACAGATGATTATTGCTTTGGTCAAGCTCAGGACTGAAAGCATAGGTTTCCGTTACAGTATTTCCGTTCAGGACCCCATTTTTCTTGGCTTTGCTTCGGTGAAAGTCTGCAATAGCAATAATGTGCACTCTGGGAAGATCTTGCCAGGCTATTTGCTTTCTCGTTGTGTCTTGTGCTTCCAGTTGCTTCAAGTAGTCTAGTTGTTCGGTATAATCCTTCCCAAGGTAATAAAGAAGGCGCTTATCAAGACCTTCATGATTGTAGGTTTGCATTTCGATGATGTAGCGCTCTCCACCTTTTGTTTTAACCGAAATATCGACAAAAGTGGTAGGTTTACCCACCTCAATGCGCATTTTTCGTGGATCGAGAAATTCTTCAACTTCAACAATATCATCGCCTGTAAGCCCAAGAACGCTATTAATAAAGCTCTCTAAGACTTCTTTGTGGGTTCTGTTTCCAAAAAAATCTTTGAAAACCACGTCGATTTTAATATCAAGCAGTTGAATCATCAAAACACCTGTTTTTCCTTTGGCAATATTATAACCCAACTTGGGTTTATACATTATTCACCCTTTGTTTTCATTAATTTTTTGAGCTCTTTGTACGCGCAACGTGATAATGTCCCCCTTAACCCGAGTTTGCCACTTGTAGTGAGAGAATTTTGAAACCCAAGAGGCTCCTCGCGCAAAAATCGCTTTCGCAGGGAAATTTGATGATTTTGACTTGAGAGCTGCTCTCAAGGACAAAAGCGCGAATTTCACTCGAAATGGAATTTTGCGTAAGCAGCCTCCCAAGTTGTAATGAGCCTATGACGATAAATACCTTTTCAGTCTTTTCCGCTTTGAATCGGCTTCGGTATACACCGACTGCTTGGGAAAAAATTGTTGCGCGATATAAATTTTTTTCAACTCTGCGGGAAAATAGGCATTATGCCATAATGAGTTGTATCTATATTTTAAACCCAAGCTTGCATCTAGACGCGAAGTTGGGTTTTAACAGCGGCAGCACCATGTCTTATCTCGACCATTACCTCGATACAACACCTAAAGAAAAGCGAGCCAAGGCTGCCATTGCCTATCTTGCAACTCTTGATCACTTGAATGAAGACCATCCTGAGGTGGCCGCAGCAATCGCCGCTGAACTCAAAGACCAACGCCGCTTCCTTAAGTTGATTGCTTCAGAAAATTACAGTTCGCTTACTTCGCAGCTCGCTATGGGCAATTTATTGACTGATAAATACAGCGAGGGGTTCATTCGCCACCGCTTTTACGCTGGCTGTGATAATGTCGATGCCGTTGAAGAACTCGCTATTCAAGAGCTCAAGCAGCTTTACGACGTCGATCACGCTTATGTCCAGCCTCATTCAGGTGCAGACGCTAATCTCATTGCTTTTTGGGCTATTCTCGTCCAGCGAATTCAAAATAAAGAGCTCGAAGTTTTGGGGAAAAAGTCGATTGAGACATTGACCCCAGAAGAATACGAGCGCATCCGTCAACTGCTCGTCAATCAAAAAGTGATGGGAATGGGCCTGAGCTCTGGCGGTCACTTAACTCACGGTTATCGCCATAATGTTTCGGCTAAAATGATGCGCGCCGTGTCATATGAAGTCGATCCGGTAACAGAAGAAATCGACTATCAAGCTCTTGCCCGTCAAGTTAAACAAGAACAGCCGATGATTTTAATTGGCGGCTACTCTTCTTACCCCCGACTCATCAATTGCGCGAAAATGCGCGAAATTGCCGATCTCGTCGGCGCGGTCTTTGTCGTCGATATGGCTCATTTCTCTGGGCTTGTCGCCGGCAAAGTGATCACAGGTGATTATGATCCCATTCCATTTGCTCACGTCATCACATCAACGACACATAAAACACTGCGCGGGCCACGCGGAGGGATGATTCTGTGCCAACGGGAATTTAAAGAGGTGGTCGACAAGGGATGTCCCCTTGTCATCGGCGGACCGATGCCGCACGTGATTGCTGCTAAAGCCGTCGCGTTTCGCGAGGCGAATACGCCCGCCTTTCGCGACTATGCCGCTCAAATTGTCGCCAATGCCAGGGCACTCGCCAATGCGCTGTTAGCACGAGGAGCTAAGCTTTTTACCGGAGGCACTGACAACCATCTCCTTGTCATTGACGTCGAGTCAAGTTTCCAGCTCACAGGGCGCCAAGCAGAACTCGCTTTATATGAAGCGATGATGACGGTCAGCCGCAATGCGATTCCCTTCGATCCTAACGGCCCTTGGTACACTTCAGGAGTGCGCATGGGAACCGCTGCTTTGACAACACTTGGAATGCGCGAAAAAGAGATGAGCGTGATTGGAGATTTAATTGTCGATTTGTTACAAGCAACAAGAGCTCAATCGATCAAAGAAACGGGAAAGACAAGTCGCGCTCGCACGATAATCGAGCCAAAGACGCTTGCTCGCGTCAAGGCCGCTGTCCACAGCTTGCTTACTGACTTTCCTCTTTACCCAGAATTGGTCGTAGACTCTCCCCTTCAAATGACACAGTTATTAGAGGAAAAATGAACCAAGAAAAGAAAGTTATCATCATGGAAGAAGAAGAAGAAGAAGAAAAAGAAAAAGACTCTCACGCACCTAGCCCTTTAGACGTCAAACTAGAGGAACTCCTCCTTAAAAAACGACGCCTCTTTCTCTCCTCTCCAGTGACCGACAAAAGTGCTAAAGAAGTCATCCGCCGATTGTGGTATCTCGAAATGACCGACCCAGGAAAACCGATTTTGCTCGTGATTAATTCACCTGGGGGCTCTGTCGATTCGGGGTTTGCCATATGGGATCAAATCCAAATGGCCACCTCTCCAGTCACGACACTCGTAACCGGTCTCGCCGCTTCTATGGGCTCAGTCTTAAGCCTTGCAGCAGCTCCTAACAAACGATTTGCAACGCCCAATGCTCGGATCATGATCCACCAACCGCTCATTCCAGGTATTATTCAGGGACAAGCTACTGATCTCGAAATCCAAGCTAAGGAAATTATCAAAACGCGCAATGCCATTATTGATCTGTACGCTAAATCGACAGGAAAAGACCCAAAGCTCATTGGCGACACCATCGACCGCGATACTTGGATGAGCGTCGATGAAGCGATTGACTTTGGGTTACTTGATGGCGTTGTTACATCGTACCGCGAACTAGGATTTGACTAGACAAGTGGCAAACTTGGGTTAGCACGAGTTTCTTCACTTTGATTTGGTTATGGACGCTTCATTCACAAAGTATCACGGTTGTGGCAACGATTTTATTATCATCGATGATCACAATCTACAATTTACTATTAACCGCGCACTGATCGCCCACTTATGCCACCGCAATTTTGGAATCGGCGCAGATGGGTTGATTTTATTGCAGCCAGCTCAATGCTCCGATGGGATGATGCGCATATTCAATGCCGATGGCAATGAAGCTACCATGTGTGGCAATGGGCTGCGCTGTGCTGCTCATTTTCTATCGACCCTTATCGGAAATCGGTCAACGATCACCATTCGCTCGCTCGCCAAGCGCCATGACTGCTACATTGCAGGGTCGCGCGTCACAGCGACTCTTGGCGCTCTTAATCAACCACCAGTTGATCTTAACATTCAAGTTGAAGATCAATCTCTTTCCTGTTGCTACCTCGACACTGGGGTTCCTCATCTCGTTGTCTTTGTCGACGCTTTTCCCCGGGCTCAAAACAAACACGGTGAGAAATGCGGGCTAGATTCTTTTTTTTCTTGGGCCAAAATTCTTCGCCACCACCCCCATTTCGCTCCAGCGGGGGTGAATGTCAACTTTGCCAAGCAGCTAGCTCCTCAAACATGGCAGATCCGCACCTATGAACGAGGCGTAGAAGCAGAGACAATGGCTTGCGGAACTGGCGCTGCTGCTGTCGCTGTCGCTGCCTGGCATCGGAACCCAACATTAACCCACTTTACTATCCATTGTTTGTCAAAACATATTTTGGAGTTTGCTTTATTTCCCACAAATCTGCTACCAGCTGAGAGTCAAGTTTTCCCAAAGAAATCGGGAAATGCTAATAGAAAGAAACTTGATCATCAAGTATTACATGAATTGCAGATGACTGGGGCTGTATGCCCAGTTTTCCAAGGCAGCCTATTACCAAAATTATGAATGATTTTCCCTTCACAGCCAAGCACCGTAACCAAGGCCAAGCACTTATCAAGCAAGGCCGGATCAAAAACATTCTCTTTTCGCAAGGAACGTACCAAGTCGAGATCGAAGATACCGCCACTCAAGAAGTGGTCTGGCCTTTTCTACAGCTCGATGACCACGGGCACCTGCGCGATAGTTTTTGCACATGTGACACAGCAGAAAAAGAAAAGTCGTGTCCCCACCTTGCCGCCGCTTTTCTCATGATCACCAAGGAAAAGCCGTTGCATATTCGGCTCCGAAGTTCTCTTTGGAATATTCTTTGCTTAATCGCTTTTAAACGCTATGGCACAAATAGCAAACAGTTTAACAAAAAAAAGAATATCTATACTTATACAACCCCAAAGGGAAAAGAGCTTTTCTCTTTAAAATTTACGACTCAAACCGGTGAGAAATGGCTCGATGAAAGCATCATCCACCGCGCAGAAGAAACCGAAGAAACTTCGCTAAAATTTTCTAGTCTCAGCGCAGAAGAACTTGCGTTATGGAAAGAGGGCAGCCCCTCTGAAGAGCTTCAATACGAACTCTCTTTTTGGTCTGATCTTGCCAAATGGATGCTCTCGCTGCAAGAATGTCAAGCTGCGTATTCGATTGACTTTACCGCTAAAGCAGGGAAACTGCCGACAGCGATTACAGCAGCATTTCCCGATTTTTGCTGTACTTTTGAGCTGAAAAAAGATGACTGGAAAAAGGTAATTCCAGCTCTTCAAAATGTCAATTCGCCGCTTAAAACCTACGCTTCTCAAACGACTCAAATCAAAAAAGCGAGTTACCGCCCAGATCGCCATGAGCTCCAACTCACCTTCCACAAAAAAGACCTCAAGCCAAAAAACCTAAAGCAAGCTCTTAAAATCGGCGATTGGGAGCTTAGACTTGGGGAGGGATTTTTCCCAATTGAGCCTCAAAAACACGTCGAGAAAAAAACGATTTCAGCGGAAAAACTCGCCGCCTTTTTAACTGAGCACACGACAATTTTGACAACAACTCTCGTCGGAACTGTTTTAGAACCAAAGCCCATTACTCCTTCCTATGAGCTTTTCTTCGATTCCCACCGCGACTTCCATATTCGCACCTTTGTTTTTAAACCAGGAGATTTGCATGCTAAAACAACGGCGCTGTTTTTGCCTTGGGTATACTTAGCAGACCAGGGGTTTTTTAAGCTCAATACACTCCTGTTCGAGGAAATAGAAACAGTGATTCCAACGACCAAAGTTGAAGAGTTTATTAATGAACATCGCTTGTGGCTCAACCAATGCCCCGGGTTTGAACTTCACCTATCGCCGATTGATTTTCAACTCAACTACTCTCTCGATAAAGAAAAAACACTTCGATTTGAAAGCGAAGTCGACCAGCTCAGCGCTCAAGATCAAGTCATTGAGCTCGATAACTGGCTTTACGTTCGAGGAAAAGGGTTTTACAAAAGACAAGGAGTACGGCACGGCGTCGCGGTGGTACCGGGGATGAGCGTCGAACGGACGCGGATCTCATCTTTTATTCACGCCAACAGTGAAGAGCTCGAGCAAGTAAAAGACTTCTTTGCTGCGCGCTGCCCAGTTGAAAAAGCGAATCTCACTGTGAATCTCAATGATAATGACATCATTATTATTGAGCCTCACTACGTTTTCTCGCCTAATTATCGCTCACGCCCTGTCGAGCTATTCGGTGATTTTACCTACGTTCCGGGAGAAGGCTTTGCTGAAATCCCGCAGCCAGGGCGATTGCCTGAAAAATACCAGCGCAAAGTGGCTATTGAAGACCACAAAGACTCGTTATTCATTGCAAAAGAGCTGCCTAAAATTGAGCCTTTTATCGCCAAAATCGACCGCCGATTATGTCAGCCGCAAGCGCTTGAGCTCCAAGTTAAGCAAATGCACAAAGACAACACTAACCTCGCTAAACCATGGATCGTCGATCTTGTTTACACAAGTGAGTGGTGTGAAGAAGACCTAAAAGCAATCAAAGAGTCTCTTAATTGCGATGACCCTTATGCAACGACAAAAGCGGGGCTGTTGTTTTTAGATGATCCTCGCTTCAACTGGCTACGCGAATTTCCAAGCGCTCATTTTTCCCCTAATGGCACTAGCTTGATGCTATCGACACTCGAGTGGATTCGCTTGCGTGTGTTTGAGCACATCCAACCGCCATCGGGAGAAGATCAAATGGCCATTCAAACTCGGACACTTATTCGTGAGCTCGACCACTTTGAACCTTCTGAAACCCTCAACTTAAAAGGACTCAAAAGCTCGCTACGCCCTTACCAAGAAATAGGCGTAAAGTGGCTCTGGTTTTTGTACTCTTACGGTTTGTCGGGATTGTTATGCGATGACATGGGGCTCGGCAAAACCCACCAAGCCATGGCTTTATTAGCAGCAGCGCGCAACCTTCACCCAAAAAGACGTTGTAGCTACCTTATTGTTTGCCCAACCTCTGTTTTGTACCACTGGGAAGAGCTGCTGTCCCAGTTCTTGCCAAAACTTGCAGTGACCTTTTTTTACGGCGCTCAACGGTCTTTAGCTTCTTTTCGCCAAAAAAAAGATATCCTACTCACTTCTTACGGCGTTTTAAGAAGTGAAAAAAAAATGTTTTCCCAACTTCCCTTTACCATCGCTATTTTCGATGAAATCCAGATGGGGAAAAATGTTCGATCACAAACGCACCAAGCTCTAGGCGCGGTTAAGGCGCAAACAAAAATTGGTCTGACAGGAACCCCAATTGAAAATCGTCTTCTCGAATTAAAAGCGCTATTCGATATTGTCTTGCCCGGCTATTTTCCCTCTTTAGCAAAATATCGAGAACAGTTCATCCAGCCCATTGAAAAGTACCAAGAGCGAACCAAAAAAGCGCTCCTCTCAGAGCTGATCCACCCCTTTGTGTTGCGGCGAAAAAAAAGCGAGGTTCTTTCCGATCTTCCCGATAAGATTGAAGAAATTGCTCATTGCTTCCTCTCCGAGGAGCAGCAGCACCTTTACCGCGAAGCATGCCTACAGTCTCGCTCGCTGATTGCCGATGAAATCAACCGGCAAGATCAAAAGGCATCTTATCTCCATATTTTTTCGCTTTTTAACACCCTAAAGCAAATTTGCAACCACCCTAGCCTTTACCACAAAGACTTAGAGGGCTTTGAAAACTATTCTAGTGGCAAGTGGGATCTTTTTATCGAACTGATTACCGAAGCGCGCAATAGCGGACAAAAACTAGTTGTCTTTACCCAATACCTGGGAATGATGAAAATCATTGAGTACTATCTCAAGAAAAACAAGATCGGGTTTGCCGCAATCCAAGGAGAAACGCGCAATCGCAAAAGCCAACTCAAGCAGTTTCGCGAAGACCCTGCGTGCGAAGTTTTCATTGCTTCATTGCGCGCTGTTGGTACAGGAGTGGATCTGACAGCCGCTTCTGTCGTCATTCACTATGATCGATGGTGGAACCCAGCAAAGGAAAACCAAGCAACAGACCGGGTTCACCGCATTGGGCAAAATCGCGGCGTGCAGGTATTTAAACTGGTCACAAAAAGCACCGTTGAGGATCACATTCACCAACTCATTCTCAAGAAAACGGGACTACTCGAAGGCGTTGTTGGCTACGACGACCAAGACCAAATCAAACGGCTCAGCCACAATGATATTGTCACAATCCTCAAACAGATTAACCAATCGATTTAGCCATCAGACAATGACAAATCAAACCATCCGCATCGGTGTCGAATTCCCCTCATTCGGAAAATAACTTCAGCTATTTTACTCACTCCAATAGCATTCATTTTCCCATAAAAATCGCTTAGATTAAAGACGTTAAATTCAGAACTCAGATTCTGGTAGGTAAAAAAACAGAAAATTTATTGAGCAATCATAAGACACAACTTGGGTTTAAATTCGGAACTCAGATTATCGAGGAGATAAGAGAGAAAGTGATCGCCCCGAAATGAGCAAAAAAGACTGAAAAATCGTTGAGCGGGATAGCCTCATGTGTCTATTCTAAAAGCCGACGGTACGAAATAGGGAGCACTTATAGATAATACCTGTGAGTGCGACCTATGGATATTGATTTGAATTTTTCATTGTCCCATGCTTGAAACGGAAAAATGGCCCCTACTTTATCCAAGTATGTGCCCATTTTTCCGTTTCAAGAATGAAAAAAATTGAAAATCCCTCTAAATACCCATAGGTCGCACTCACAGGTAATAATTTATGATCTTGCAGATTTTTATTTGTTGAATATAGTCAGAGAACGCCTTCTTTGGTGCATTCTCAATGTCATCAAGGTTTTTCTTTAACTTGATCGCCCTGCTTTTACGTCTGTTGTTCTGCGTCTCCGTTAATCCTGTTTGAAAGTAATTGGTTTCAGCCTGTTGGTTGATCGATTTGACAATCGAGTTAAATTCTGTTAGAAAATCGCTAAATTTTGTTATATCTTTGCCGGAGGTTTCGCTTTCTAAAAACTGAATTGAATCGTCTGTAAGCTTGAACCCCATATATTCTCCCTTGTCAAGTTGGCCTAATAAAGATACTTTTGCTTCAGTTGCTGCGGTAAATACATTTTCTTTGTATTGAATAAGAGAATTTTCTGTTTGGGTTATCTCTGACTCAACGAGACTTTTGATATTTTTTCCATAGCCCTCATTTTTTGATGCTAATGTTGTAATATATGAAAAAATGAATGGAATAAAATAAAAGATTTTATTTGATATTAATGCATTGGGTTTTTTAAAATATTCATCTATTGAATGACCAAATTTTATAAGGAAGGGCTTCGAAAATAGCGTGTGCATATTTATATCTAAAATTTTATTCATAAAAACCTCTAACTGAAAATTAATAGACTTTATTTTACTAAAAAAGTTAATATAAGTCAATCTATTTTTATAAAAAAAAACGAAGCCTGGCAACCAACGGAGCGGGAAGCTCACATAAAAATCATGCTTTATGGCTTTTTAAACAACAAAAACTATTGATTATAAACGACTTATATCTATTAAAGCCTTTTTTGTTCTGTACACGCTAAAGCAGGGATTATCCGCCCTTTGGGGGTTCTATGATCAGCTTAGCTTGCCAGCCGTTATCTTCATTGGGGGAAAAATGAGCGACCTCGCCATTGCCGATTTTCCATTCATGGTCGAAAATCTTCAGCTGATGGCAAAGAGCCCAGTAAACTCCACCGTGAGCGATAATCAAAACCGGGCCAGCAAAAGTAAGCGCTTTGAGCAAACCAGCGCGCACTTGCGCAAAGAAAGCGCGCACTTGCGCGCAAGAAGGCTCTTTGGCTTTTTGCTCAGTCATTGTAAGCCACACATCACTTACACACTCTTTTAAGTCATCAATGGCAATGCGCTTCATTGTCGTCAGCCCCGCTGCTCCAAGCTCCATTGTTTCCTGAGCCCGCCTTAGTGGGCTATAGCAAATGGTTTGAATCGGCAATTGCTCGACCTGTGGCGCGATCAACCGGGCTTGACTCCGCCCGTGATCATTGAGAGGAACGTCTTTTTCCCGCCCAGTCGTAATCCGCTTGACATTGTGCTCAGTCTGACCATGACGCAAAAAATAAAAGGCCTTGCGAGGAATCGGCGTTGTCATAATTTCCACTTTTTTCTGTATAAAGCTGGCCCCGATAAGCTGCGCCTAATACCTTGTAATGACCCCCATTAAGCAAGCTTAAAAAATCGGAATTTTTTTATTTTTTTAGGCGGCTACCGCCGTCTACTTTTGAAGAAAAATATTCAAGCTACTTCCTTCTCCTTATAGTTCGCCTCTATACTAACTGGGGTCTTATAACCTAGTGAAGAATGTAAGTAACTTGTGTTATAGTTCTTGACCCATCTATTTAGGGCATCCTCGACCTGTTTAATGCTTTGCCACTCTGTAAGCCAAAACAGCTCCTCTTTTGCCGTCCTGATCACCCTTAAAAAAAAGTACTTCCACAAATACGGCAACAGGAATTGGATCTTCACCTCTAACCCGTATTTCTCACAAGCTCTGCTAAAAAGTTGAGCAAGATGTTTTTCGAGATTTCAAGGAGATCTTGCAGGGAATGGTTGTAACC
>JBCCHO010000005.1:0-22484 GCA_039028715.1 Chlamydiota bacterium
ATCATGCCTATTTTGGGACGCAGCAAAAGCGGGAGTTTCACCATTCTTGTCTGGTTGATGGACATTGGCATTAGCCTTGATAAGGAGAGCTAAACATTTATTGTGGCCTTTTAAGGAGGCGACATAAGCGGGAGTAAAGCCGTTATTGTTTGGTTGATTGATGTTGGCTTTAGCGTCGATAAGGAGAGCTAAACACTTGTCATGACCTTCTAAGGAGGCGGTATAGGCGGGAGTTTCACCATTATTGTCTGGTTGATTGAGATTAGCTTTAGCGTTGATAAGAAGAGCTAAACACTTGTCATGACCTTGAAACGAGGCGGCATGAACGGGAGTGACGCCACCTTTTGCTGGTTGATTGAGATTAGCTTTAGCGTTGATAAGAAGAGCTAAACACTTGTCATGACCTTCTGAGGAGGCAGCATAAGCGGGAGTGAAGCCACCTTTTGCTGGTTGATTGACATTAGCGTTAGCCTTGATAAGAAGAGCTAAACGCTTGTCATCACCTTTGAGAGAGGCAATAAAAACGGGAGTTGCATCATTATTTTTGTTTGGTTGGTTGAAATTGGCTTTAGTGTTGGTAAGAAGGGTTAAACATTTATCATGCCTATTTTGGGACGCAGCAAAAGCGGGAGTTTCACCATTCTTGTCTGGTTGATGGACATTGGCATTAGCCTTGATAAGGAGAGCTAAACATTTGTCATGACCATTTGCGCAGGCAACATGAGCGGGAGTGACGCCACCTTTTGCTGGTTGATTGACATCAACTTTAGCATTGGTAAGAAGAGCCAAACACTTGTCATGACCTTCTGAGGAGGCAGCATAAGCGGGAGTGAAGCCATCATGATCTGGTTGATGGACATTGGCGTTAGCCTTGATAAGGAGAGCTAAACATTTATCGTGGCCTTTTAAGGAAGCAGCATAAGCGGGAGTGTAGCCACCTTTTGCTGATTGATTGACATCAGCTTTAGCGTCGATAAGGAGAGCTAAACATTTGTCATGACCATTTTCGCAGGCAACATGAGCGGGGGTGATGCCACTTTTTGCTGGTTGATTGAGGTTAGCTTTAGCGTTAATAAGGAGAGCTAAACACTTGTCATGACCATTTTCGCAGGCAATAGAAACGGGAGTGTAGCCATCATAATCTGGTTGATTGAAATTGGCGTTAGCGTTGATAAGAAGAGCTAAACATTTGTCATGACCTCCTAAGGAAGCGGCTAAAGCGGGAGTGCCACCACCCTTACATGGCTGATTGAAATTTGCCTTAGCGTTGATAAGAAGAGCTAAACATTTGTCATGCCCATTTTTGGAGGCAATAAAAGCGGGAGTGACGCCACCTTTTACTGGTTGATGGACATTGGCGTTAGCGTTGATAAGAAGAGCTAAGCATTTGTCATGGCCATTTTCGGAAGCAATATAGACCGGAGTGGAGCTATTGATAGTAATTAGTTCATTGATATTGGCGTTAGCGTTGATAAGAAGAGCTAAACATTTGTCATGGCCATTTTTGGAAGCAGCAGAGGCGGGAGTGAAGCCACCAATGGTTGGCTGATTGAGATCGGCCTTAGCCTTGATAAGGAGAGCTAAACACTTGTCATGACCTTGAAAAGAGGCAGCATAGGCGGGAGTGTAGCTATCATTATTTGATTGATTGATATTAGCTTTAGCATTGATAAGAAGCGCTAAACACTTGTCATGCCCATTTTTGGAGGCAACATAAGTAGGAGTGGAGCCAACGTTTGAGTGCTGGTTGATATTAGCATTAGCGCGAATAAGAAGCTCTAAGCACTTGTCATGGCCATCTCGGGAGGCAACATAAGCGGGGGTGTACCCATATAGATCTTTTGCCTCTTTATTACATCCCTGCTCGAGAAGGTAGGAAATGGTTTTAGTAAAGTTGTTTATTCTTTTTCTTTGAGCTAAGAGGTGAAGGGCATTTTCTTTTTTGTCATTCAGCAGATTGAGAAGCTTTCCTTTCTTCTGGAGAGCCTTTAAAGCCTTAAGATATCCCCAAAAAGTAGCGAGATGAACCCAACGATTTCCTTGGGGATCTAAAGCTTTTGTGCACTCTTCTAGAGAAAGGGTCTCAATAGTTTTGACAAGTTCATTTTCTGTGAGAAGATGGGCTCCTTTTTCTTGCAGGAGCAGCTGATTTCTCTTTCCCGTTTGTAAATTTTCGATCTGCGTGTGCGCGCAAGAAAAAGAAGTTTGTGTTTGCCATATGAGCTGAGCTGGACGTTGGTTAGAATGTTTTGTTGTTAGATTCCAGCAGCGTAAAGATCGATCATCTCCACCAGTGAAAAGATCATCATTTTCAGCAAGAAAACAAAGCGGTGGCTGCTGATGAGCATACCAGCTGGAAAGCAATACTTGTGTCTTGATATCCCAAGCAAAGATTTTCCCATTTCGATTAGAGGCAAAGAGAACGCTTTGTGAAGCAGATAACATTACGGGAACATTCTCTTTAAAAGGGAAGCGCACGAGGGACTTTCCCGATAGGTTAATAAGAGACACTTCCCCTTTTTTGCCTATGAAAATCCCCTTATCGCAACTTGAAAGGGAAACGATCTCCCCTTGCTCCTTTTTTGTGAGATCGATGATAGAGAATTTTTGGCTTGAAAGATGATACTGGTAAATAACTAGTTGCTTTTTCGTTGCTAGAACGAGTTGTAAAGGGTTCCCTAACTGATGCCAGGTGATGGGTGCTGCTGAGAGGGAAACTTCCTTAACCAAGGTTATCTCACAAGGAGAAAAGCTTGAGGGGGTTTCGGTTTTTTTCTCTTCTTCTTTTTCTCCCCACTGCCAAATCTGCAGTCCACCTTTATGTAAAGTCAAGAAAAGCGAGTCTTGCAGAAAATAGAGGGCAACAGGTGGCTGCTTGACTGCCCGTTTAGCAATTTCTTTCCGTGAAGAGAGATCCCAAATAATCAGCTTGTTATGTTTACTGCAGGTGAGAAGCTGCTTCCCATTAGAAGAGCTGCTCAGGAGAAAGATTGGCGTCTTTTGCGTCGGAAAGGGATGGGCGGCACCGCCATTTCTTTGATCCCAAAGATGGATCTCGCCGTCTTTCGTTGTTGTTGCAACGTAAAAAGTATTTGGAATTTTACAAAGAGATGAAAAACTCCCTTGGGGGCGTATGATTTTGCCTTGCCCTTGCACAGCATTTAGATCAAAACGAAAAATTTTGCTACTTTTCGAATCGACCGATAAAGCTTGTTGTTCTTTTTCTGCATAAAAGAGATGGGTTGAAGCGGAACTCGAATTGATAAAGGTGTGTACCTCTTTTCCCTTTGCCCAGTCCCAAATCTTGATGGTTTCATTGCTATGGCCAAAAATCAACTGTGTTTCGCTCTCTAAAAAGAGAGAGGCATGCAGAGAGTTGCTAACTTCGAGAAATTCAGCGATCTTTTTCCTTTCTTTGAGCTGCCAGACATGGGCTGTATTCTGCTCATCTTTGGTGAGTAAAAATTGTTTCGATGGGAAAAATAAGGCATCAATGACTTTGTGCTTATGAGCTAAAGAAAATCGATTTTCTGAAGTGGGATTAACGAGAACTTCCTTATTGCGGATAGCTCCCCAATTGCCATCGATTCCAAAAAAAAGGTGAGAAGCAATGAATCGAGACTTAATCCCAAATGTATCACTATGAGGTAGCCTTTGATATTCATCTATTGTTTGTGAAGATGTTTTTATAAAAAGGGAAGGCTCAGATCCAAAAACTGCAATTGACTGGATTTCTGTGTCAAAATGGATCTCAGTTTGTTTTTCCCAGTTTTCCGTTTCGATCACTTCGATTGTTTCTGGTTTGCCCAACTGAGGAATAAAAAGAAGGTGGCCGTTATTAGAAAAAACGGGATCTGCTTGAGTATAAGCTACTCTAGAAAAAAGGGGCTTTTTCTTGGCAATATCCAAAACGATCAACTTCTTTTTTTGAATTCCTACGAGCCAGTTCCCTTGAGGAGAAAAAAGAAGTGACCTAAGGTTTCCTGAAAAGGTCACGAGCTCTTTTTCGGCCTTAAGATCCCAGATTTTGGTTGTGCTAAATGTCGATATTGCTAAGAGGTTGGCCTCTTGAGAAAAAGCCACTTTTTGAACCGGGGATTTGTCTCCATTATCTAAGGGAGAGAGGCCGATTTTGATTCCCTGACAACGAGCTTCTGTTAGATCAGCTTCATCGCAATTGGCCCCCTGGAAGGAAACTCCTGATAGATTTGATCGATGAAAATTTGTTCGCCAAAAGATTCCATTGGTTGCATTGGCATTCGGGACTTGGATATAGGAGAGGTTCTCATTGGAGAACGGATAACGCGCCTTGACAAGGGTGGAAAACGCATTCGTTCCGCAAATAATCTCCTCTTTATTCTTCGTGGTTTTTGAGCGCTCTACCCATTTTCTAAGAAGAGGGAGCGTTTTTTCTTGGGAGTGTTTCGAAGCAAACTGCTCGGCGATTGTATCAGTAAAAAGGCGCTGTGAGAAAAGAGTCTCTTCAGAGAGTCGAACGGGAAACTCGAAAGGCAATTCGGGGTTTTCAATGTGTACGGTGAGAAAATACTCTCTTAAGCCCTCGTGAAGAAAAGAATAAGTATTTGGGCCGATTGGATGGATAGGACAGGCAGAACGGGCAAGAGAGATCGCTTTTTCTTTGCGAAAAAACTGCTTCCAAGGCTCCTGAAAGCCTGAAATCGCATTGGTTTTTCTTAACTCCATCCTTTGGGCAAGAGTAGCGCTATACTCATTAAAAAGAGGCAGGAGCTCGCGTTTAGGTTTATTGATTTTCGCTGCTTGCCTTAGAAACCACTGCTCAACATAAGTTTGATAAATGGCATGCAAATCAACAGTAAATTCTTCATTGGGACGACTTTTTTGATGAGCTTCCCAAAGAGTTGGTAAGGTCTGGATGACAAGGTTGAGGATATAAGGATTGGTGACACCCTGTTTAAGGGCTGGGCAGGTCTCAATAACATGAAGGTAACGTTGCTTTGGCCAAGGGGTTTTTAGTTGTAAGAGCACCTTTTTAAGATAGCTTTCGATTTGCCTTATGTGAAAAGGACGCAGTCGTAGCTCCGGTAGATTGTAGTTCCATTGCTTTTTAGGTAAAAAGAGCCTTTTGTAATTCTCGCGCTGCTCGAGATACTGGGTGCGACAAGTGATGATGAGTTTTGCATTCCACTGGTCGATCTTATTGCTGATGTAAATGGGTCGGTAGGAAAAGAGCTCATCGTAGCTATCAAAAAGGAAGACAAAAGAGTAATTGTTCTGGAGATGACCTAAAAGAGACTCATCTAGATCATGATCAAAGAACATGACTTTAAACGCTTCCACACAGGCGTTATCGAAGGGATATTCCAAAGCGGGCAGGTGGACACGCAAGGGGATAGGATCGCCTTGCTTCCATTGATTCCAGAGTTTAGCTTCTAAGAATTTGAGATAAAGGCTTTTCCCCATCCCTCCTTCAGCGGTGATCAGAAGGGTTTGGAGAGTTCCTTTAAAAAATCGCTCTAGGGTTGTCTCTAACGAAAGATCTGCTTCTGCGGGAATGTAGCACAACTTTTCTGCTTCAACCTTCCAGGCTTCTATGACTTCTTGCCTATAATCCGCTAGAGTTTCTTGAATAGAGTGATTGATGGTAGAACTGGAGATCACAATCTGGTTATTATAACTATTAATCGGTACTGGTTTTTCAAGAAGGGGAGCTTGTTCAGATTTTTTAGATTCCCCACAGCAAAGAGATCCCCCTCCTAGCAGGCGGGGAAGAAGGCGACATGTCTTTTCTAAAATCTGCAGCGAATAAAAGCGAAGGAAGCTGGCTACTTTTTCTTGGGTTAGGTTTTTATTCGGCAAAGGGGTCACTACTTCGATCTGATAAGCAGACAAATGAGTAGCTGGCTGGACAATGTAAGCCTTCAGCTTATCTCCAACAAGAGTAAGGAAACACAAACCTTGGGGTGTTTGGTGTGTTTTTAGGATGAGGGGGGGAGTTTTTGAAAAAGATTTTTTTGCGGGAGAGATGCTCACAGTACTTCCTCCTTCTTTCATTGAATGGATCGAGTTAAAAAATTTAACCCAAGGTCACTCCTTGTAGTATCGAATTTTTGAAATTTCATTGACTCTAAACTACAAGTCTTTGTACACGACAAAAAATCTCCCGCTAGGAGTGAACTTGGTTTAAGAGGCAACAAAGTAGTCATAAAATCCTTGGTGGATAAAAGCCCAAGTGGCAGGAGCTGTTTTTACAATCGGGCAGGCGTGGAGGATTTGCCGTTTTTGTTTATCTTTCGGGTTGAGAAAAAGGTGCCAAGGACTATTTTTCTCGCCATGGTATTGGATGCGAAGAACATTGGCTTTATACATGTCTTTCGCAAGGGCAATGCAGAAATCTTTAAAGTCTTGTTTATTAGCCTCTTTGCCCTGGGCTAACAGTTTTTCTTCTTCGCGGTCAAACCATTTGTCGACAAATTTATCATAGAGATAACGCTCATCGATGGTGATTTGAGGATTGGTTGGGTTATTTTTGAGATCGGTTGTGTATTCGTTATAAACTTGGGGCAGAATATGAGAAGTGACCCAAAGCCAAAAGGGATTTGTCACAAGGTCTTTGAGATGCCAGTTCTTTCCCTGGATTTCTGAGATTGCCTTAAGGTATTGATCTGCTGTTGTCCATTCGAGAGCTTCTCGAGATTTTCTTTGGAAGCGTTTTGTTTCGACATGAATATGTTTTTGGAGATAGGTCGTGATTTCTGTTTCATTGAAGGGGTCGAGAAAAAGTTTAGAAATTTGATTGGAGAGAACTTTGCGTTGATGATTGCGGGGACAAAGAAGCTTATTTAATTGCTCGTCATTTTTGAAGTATTCGTAGCGGGAAGTGATCAGGACCTTGCTATTTTCCCATTCATAGAAGCGATTGCTGGCGTAGAGATTGAGATATTTATTGAGCTCATCATAAGAATCGAGAATAAAGAAAAAAGGTTCTTTTTTTAGCCCCACAATTTTTTCACGGGCAATTCCAAGGCGTTCAAAAGCCTCCCCGATTGCATCTTTTTCTGGGTTTATCAGACTAGGCAGTTCGATATGAAGAGGGATCCATTTATTTTTGGCAAAAGTCGTATAAAGAGAGGGCTCAGGCGACTCTTCTTTTTTCTCGTCGTCATGGCCATAGATTTGACTTGTTTGGCTGTACACGAGCTCTGGATCACTGGGGTCGTCTTTTTTCCATAAATCGTATTCGAGAAGTTTAGTAAGGATAGATTTGCCTGAGCCAGGGTTGCCTAATACAGCAAGGACTTTCTTTTTTGGGTCATTAAGAAATTGATTGAGCGTAGTTTCCAGTGAACGCCCACTTTTAGCGAGATGGGAAAAGGAGACTTTGGCGGGAATATAAGTCGCACGGATGGCATCAATGTCTTTTTTTTTGGACAAAGCATTCTTTTTGATGCTGGCAATGAGAAATGAAGGTTCGGCGCGTAGCGTTTGTAGGAAAGAGTCGAGTTGACTCATAAGATCAATGAGTGTTTTTTTTGTCTGCTTAGCTTTGCGATCATTTTCGAGGCTTGCTTCGATATGATCATTTAGAGCAGTGACGTGAAGAGGGTTATTAATGATCATCAGTACGCGAGCATCTTTTTCTTTCTCCTGTCGCTCTGTGATTACCATTTGGGCGTTTTTTTGAATTTTGGGAAAAGATGGGTTTGCAGCAAGAGTGATGCAAAGACGGATCACTTGTTCACGAACACGCCAATTTCTAAAAAGATAAAATGCATTGAAGTCACAGGTTTTTTTGATGATAGAGAAAGCTTCTTTTTTCAAGGGGAATTGGTTGGTTTCCTTGATGATTTGGTAGCAACTATTGAGACAGGCATAGGCAATTTTCCAGTCGTTCTTCCATACTTTTCTGCGCTGTTTTTTCATAGCAGTTAAGAGATCGCCGATTTTTTGGAGATAGCCTATTTGTTCCGTTTCAAGGGCAAAAATCAAGTGGATGTAGATTTTCAGGACTTCGGTATACCAAAGAGATTGGTAAGTTTTTTTGATACTTGCATGAAAGAAATGGGAAAGTTGTTTAAGTGTTTCTGTAAGTCCCTTTGTATTTTTGTTGAGGATAGCAAGTAAGATGGTTGCGGCTCCTTTTGCACAGCTTTTCCATTGAATCCCAAAATCGTTGCCAAGATTTAAAGCAGCTCTGGCACATTTAAGGTGAAAGGTCAAAGGATTGTTGAAGAGGGGATCTTTAAAAGCATGCTCTTGAGCTTGGTCAAGCTGATCTATAAGTTGCTGACGCGTCTCTTTTCGGAGCTTGTTTTTGTGAAAAAGTTGATGGCAGCAGATTTCAATGAGCTTGGCGACCTCAACTTTAAGAGCTCCATAGATGTTATCTGTTTTGTTTGATGTCAGAAAGAAGATCAGGTCTTGTACGATAGGTAATGGATCCGAAACTTCCGTCCAAGCGATGTCTCTTAGAGACACGATCGTGTCTAACAGTGTCGTTTGATCTCCTGTTTCAGCAGCTCTTCTAAGAAGTCCCGCAAGTTGGCTTGCTTCAGTCTGTGGAAGAGGAATATCAAATTGAGGGTCTGGGATCGTTTGATAAGAGGAATTAGTGGGTTTTTTCGGACGACAACAGCCTGGATAACCACTACCTCCTCCTTGTAGGGGGATAAAGAGATAGCAATTCCCATTTTGCAGGCGAAGGGAAAACTGACTCAGAACAGTTCTGATTTTAGAAAGAGGGATTTTTTTTAAGTCGATTCCCTCTGCAATGATAGGAAGGGGAATTTTTTGAGAAACTGTTTTATTCTTTATCTGAATGAAAGCTTTGATTGCAGTGAGTTGTTGTTCTAAAGTCAAAGAGGCAGTCAGCTGAGGATGTGTCTTGATTGATTTTTGGAGAATAATTTGAGGAGAACTTGAGGAAAGGGAAGGAATAGACATAATACCCTCACTTGAATTTTACGGTTAAAAACGCATCATTCCAACTTGCTTGACGGGAGGATTGGGAAAGAAATTGCCCGAAAAGTCAAGTTAAGTAGATGCGAGGGGTCTCATTGAATGCTAATGCAAAACAAATGCAAGTTTTTTTTGAATTTACGAAAAAAATTAAAAAGTATGGGTTTTTATTTGTAAAGTATTATTTTTAGATTTTCTAGAGAGGCTCCCCGCAAAATTTTATTCCAGGCAAAATGCGCGCTTTTAAAGCCCAAGCAAGCGGGCATCTAGAGCTTGAATAGTTCTGAGCGAGGAGCCTCAAGCCATTGCCTTAAGAAACCTGCGTTCTGAATTTAACGTCTTTAACCTAAGCGATTTTTATGGGAAAATTAACGCTATTTTCATTCGGAAAATAACTTCGGCTATTCCACTTGCTCGAAATGGAATTTTGCGGGGAGCCTCTAGAGAGCTTTAAGTTCAGTTTGCTTTTGGGCGCTTTTGAACCGGAAGCACTATATACCGAAAACGACTCAATCTGCAAAAATCTCGCTGAATTTGGCGCGGCTATTTTAATCGATTAGATAAATTTTCTGTTATCCTTTGCGGCGGATGAGGTTAGCGAGATAAACTGTTGTGATTGTAAGGGCAATAGTTGCGCCAGATGGCCAGTTGGAAAACCAGGATAGAGTAAGTCCAAGGGTAGACACTGCAATACTTAAAAGGGTAGCGAGGCTCATCATTTTGGGAAGGTTTTTGGTATAGGTGTTAGCAATAGCAGCGGGGAGAGAGAGAATCGCGATCAGCAGGATTGCGCCTACCACTTGAATGAGAATTACAACAGTGATAGCGATGAGCGATAACAAAAGAAAATAAAGAGATTTGACTGGCTGGTTTTGTAGAATAGCTTGCTCTTCGTCGAAACAGATAGCCAGAAAACGGCTGTGAAAAAAGAAGGTGATCACGAGAATCAAGACGTCTAGCCCAAGAAGAGTGTATAGATTTGCCTTGCTAGTCCATAGAATATTGCCAAAAAGATAGTCGATCAGCTCGGGGGTATAGCTAGGGGTGAGTGAAATAAAGATCACGCCAACCGACATCCCCAATGCCCACAAAGCGGCAATAACGGTGTCTTCGCGCTGGCGATAATAAAGACGGATCGAGCCAATAGCCGCTGCCGCTAAAATAGCGGCTAAGAGAGCTCCGTAAATAGGTTTTAGCCAGGCTAATGCATAGGTTTCTCTTAAATAAAGAGCAATTCCAATCCCGCCAAGGACAGAGTGAGCAATGCTACCGCTGATAAAGACGATACGCTTGACGACAACATAAGAGCCAATGATTCCGCTGGGAATCGAGGCGCTTGTAGAGGCTAATAAAGCCATTGTAAAAAAGGGGGAAAGGGAAAATAGCCATTCAGTGGTCATGAGGGCGCTCCGTTGGGTGATACATGCCCAAAGCAAAGTGTTCGCAAACTTCCTCTGGCTTGAGTGATGATACAGTGCTTTGAAAACATAATACGCGGCTCATGTGGCGCAAAATGGCGTCAAAATTATGAGTGACTATGACGATGGTTTTGGTGCCGGAAAAGGTTTTGAGCAGGTGAAAAATCATGTCCTCTGATTGAGGATCGATATGAGCTGTCGGTTCATCGAGAAACAGAATAGAAGGATTGCACATCAAAGCGCGAGCAAGCAATACTTTTTGCGTTTGGCCTCCGGATAGTGACCCGAAGGAAGTTTCAGCAAGAGCGTCAATCTCAAGCTCTTTAAGTAGGGTCAGGGCGCGCTTTTTGATCTGCTCTGGGAATCGACCGAGCCAGTTTATCTCTGATACAGCCCCTGTTAGCACAACTTCAAGGACGGAAATAGGAAACTTTTTATCGTATGGGCGAAACTGGGAAACATAGCCTATGTGCGTGCGCTGTTTTTGCGGTGGCTGGGCATTGATAAGGACGGTTCCTTGGTTGGGAGCGAGAAAGCCCATTGCCAGTTTTAGCGCAGTGGTCTTCCCCTCGCCGTTAGGGCCAATAATACCGATCATTTCTCCTTGAAAGATTTGAAAAGAGACCTGATTTAAGATCGGAATTTTGTCATATCTAAACGAGACGTTTTGGAATTCGATGACAGGAGAAGCCATTGTTACTCCTCTTGGTTTTCGAAAGAAAGAGATTGTGTGATATCAGTAGCGAGTTGGTCGATTGTTTTAAGTGCATTTGGACCAAGCAGCTGGAGCGAGTAAATGGGCAGGTCGAGCGTTTTTGCCAAAAAATAAAGGGTCTTGGTGCTTTGGTGGGAAAAGCCAATAGCACAAAGAGGCCGTTTTTCTTTAGCAGTAGTGACAATAGAGGTTACATCTTGCGGCAGTGGGCTTTTCCCATGGCACTCAAGTGCGAGTTCTATCAGGTCGTAGTCGCGGCAAAAGTAACGAAGAGCAGCATGGGAAGTCAGGATAGCTTTTCCTTTAGCTGGCGCTAGTGCCGTTGTAATACGGGTATTTAGGTGATCAATTTGGTCGAGCAACTTTTTAACTCGGTCTTGATATAGGGCGAGGTTTTTAGGCCACAGGCGGATTAAAGCCGCTGTAATCGCGAGCATTTGCGGACGCAACTCTGCTAAGCTCAGCCAAAAATGAGGGTCATTGCCGTGATTATCAATAGGACACTGGGTATGATCGGAGAGAGAACTGGGATCAGTTTGCGGTGTTAGTTGTAACATCTCCATTTGAGGATTGGCTTGTAGTAACGCTTGCGTGAGATTTTTTTCATATGATTCGCCAATTCCAATCCATAGAGCGCCTTTTTGCAGTGATTCGATGCGACGCGGCGTGATTTCCGAGGTATGGGGGTCATAGCCCTCGGGAAGGGCAGAAATAACGTCGACGCTTTCGCCAACAATAGCTTTCACGAGGTCATGATAAGGGGGAATACTCACAATAACCAGGGGTTTAGTCGATTGCTGCGCGACTGAGCAGCTCCAAAAAAGATAAAGCGCTCCAATAAGCATTAAGGGAATAAGAATAGAAGTGCGTTTTAGTGCCATATCACCTAGCTTGGGTTTTGAAAATTTCGCCGATTCTTTTTCACTTCGAGTATGCCAGATTTTGGATCCTAATGCACTTCTTTTTATAAACCCAAGCCCGCGTCTGATGGTGGTTCAAATAAATGTTCTGTTTTTTTACCTGCCACACAACTTGGGTTGTAATTATTTTTTTTCTTGTATAATAAACGTCTTTTCATTTAAGGTCCTTCTCTCTATTTGTTTCGTGGAGATTTTGAGAATAAAGACAAAAATTTTCTATAGTACCTGTGAGTGCGACCTATGGATATTTATTTGAATTTTTCCGTTTCAAGCATGAAAAAAATTGAAAATCCCTCTAAATCCCCATAGGTCGCACTCACAGGTAGTAGAAACCCAAGTTGTGTCGTATAAGTGCTCATCTAAAATTCTCTTTACAACTTGGGTTCGAAGATACTCTTGCAAAAAGCGCGCTGTTTGCAAAGAGCTGGCTAATTAAAGCTGGTTTACGGCTAAGGAGGAGTGTCCGAGCGGCCGAAGGAGCACGCTTGGAAAGCGTGTATACGTTAATCGCGTATCGTGGGTTCGAATCCCACCTCCTCCGTATTTGTTGGCGCTCTTTTCAGGGCGTAGGTGAAACCCAAGTTGTGTGGTAGAGTTGCTCAGATCAATTTTCTGTTTTTTACCTGTCCAACAGTTGAATTTTCAGCATACTTGAATAAAGTAGGTGAAAATTCAACTGTTGGACAGGTGGAAAAAGAGAATTTTAGATGAGTAATTATGCTACACAACATGGGTTTGAAATCTCAAAAAACAGCCTGGTAGGTCGTTGGCAAAGATAGTCTCGGAAGACAGGCCTATAAAAATAGGGCGTAAAAACCCAGCTCTTGTGTAAAGAGAAATTGAGGAGGCGCCTGATTTTTGGGAAAAAGCCCGCTGGTTTAATACGCAAGCGTTTTTGTGGCTGGAGGATATATGAAATGCCCCTTTTGTAGTCATGAAGAATCTAAGGTAACGGATTCGCGCAGTGTTTGTGAGACAAATGCGATTAGAAGACGACGCGAATGTTTAAGCTGCTCTCGGCGATTTACAACGTTTGAGACTGTCGATATTTTACTGCAGGTGCGGAAAAGAGATGGAAGTTTTGAGGACTTTCAAGTCGAAAAGTTAATTAAGGGAGTGGATGCGGCTTCTCGCCATACGCGTATTAGTCACGATCAAGTGCGCGATTTGGGCTCTTCAATTGTGACAGAGTTAATGGAAAAACAAATGCGGGAGATTCCAGCGACAGCTTTGGGCGAAATGGTCATGGAGAGGCTGCGTCGGCTCGATACTGTTACCTATATCCGGTTTGCTTGTGTCTATCGGCGGTTTAAGGATGTCGATGAAATCATGAATGCCATCCATACAGCAGCTCCTGAGGAAGAAGCAGGAATGAAGCCTTAATCCAAGAAATTCGCCAGCTTCTGGATCTGACTTTTTGCTGTGAGAGCTGGTGAAAAATACTTATGTGGGCGGGTTTGTATTGCTATTTCTTACCGATTCCTGCTTCAGCAATAGCTGCAAAAAAAACTTGGTTGTTGCTGTAAATATCTTCGTGAAGGCGACTTTTGCGGCTGCGATAAGCCCATGTTTTCCAGGTGCACTCTATAGGAGCAACTTGGGTTTAAAATATCGAGAGCTTTTGCAAGAAAGGGTATTTTTCGCTTTTCATCCCACGCCTGAAGAAGTGGGGTTTCTCAGCGAATTTGATAAAATATTTGAGGATATGTAGACATGCCATTTACAAAAGAAGAACTTAAAAAGTTTAAGCACCAGCTTGAAACGATTAAAGAGCAACTGGCAAAAAATGTGCGGAATGCATCAGAAGACGTTAAAGCGCTCGAAGAACCCAAAGGGTACTCGCAACATCAGGCGGATGAGGGAACAGATGATTTTGATCAGCGGATTGCGATTGAATTATCAACAGAAGGTCAGGGCATTTTGCGCGAGGTCGATCGCGCTCTGGAAAAGATTGAAGAGGGAACTTATGGCATTTGTGATATCTCTGGGGAAGAAATTCCCAAAAAGAGACTCGAAGCGATTCCCTATGCGACAATGACGGTAGCTTCTCAAGAGCGCTATGAGAAGGGGTTGTTGTGAGTGAGCAGCCCAAAGCTGGGGTCAACTCAAAAACAAGTTGGCGTTACCGGAGAAATCGGCCGCAGCGCACACTGCAATTGGCTTTGAGTTCAAAACGCCTTATAGTCTTTGCGCTTATTGCAAGTCTTTTGTTTGCTGCGGACTTTTTTTCAAAAACCTGGGTCAATCACTATTTTAGCAGGGACTTATCTGCCAGTACTCAATACCCATATGGAGGCATAGGCGTTTTTCATCAGATACTGGGAGTTGATTTCTGCATTAACCGCGTGACAAATAGAGGAGGGGCTTGGGGAGTTTTTGCTTCTTACTCTTATCTATTGCTTACCGTTCGGCTGACCATCATCACAGCTCTTTTTATTCACACTCTTTTCTTTAATCAACTGCGCGCGCGCGATTGTTCTTTTTTTCTCCTTATAACGGGCGCTGCTGGCAATCTGTTTGATTTCTTTTTTTATGGATATGTCATCGACTTTCTCCACCTTACTCTTTGGGGATATTCCTTTCCCGTGTTCAATTTTGCCGATGTCATGATCTTTTTTGGTGTTGCACTACTGTTGATTCAATCGCTGAGGAAAAAGGATGGCCGACTTTCCGTTCCCGATCAATCCGCTCTCTAGTGGAAAAGTGCTCCAAGCTTCAAAGTGGCTGACATTTCGCTTTTTAGTCGAGGAAAGTGAGCTGGCAGCACTGATGCAGGCATGTCAGCCGCTGCTGATAGGCAATGTTTCTGAATGCGTGGCTCGAGAAACTGCGGCTCTTAAAAAAGAAGATTTTTTAAACTGCTACTGCGATTACATCGCAGATCTTCGCGCCGGAAAAGTACCTCAGCGTTCTTCTTTGCGCCCATTTTTTTCAGCTGCTTGGACGGTGGCCCCAGAAGCGCTTGCGGCAGTTGCAGCGCCGCATGGGCAGTGGCTGATTAAGCCGGTGCTGCCGGTGGTGCAGCTAAGCGCGCATTTTTTTTCGCTTTCTGTGGCCGATGGGCGGCTTTTCTCAGGAACTTATGGAAGTGAGCAGATCCCTTGGGGATTGCAGTTTGCTTACCCTCAAATGTATGCCCTATCTGATCAAGGAGAGATTCATTTTTCGAACAAAGAGCCAGGGTTGCCCAATCATGGGATGATGAAAACAGTAAAAATCTGGGTGAGAAATCACACGCGACCAGCTCGGTTTTGCTTTCAAGAAAAAAAAATCACGGCTACTTTTCGAATCAGTCAAGCGGCAGCGAAGTGGATGGCGCAGCACCCTTCATTGAAGCAAGTGGGATTGGAGCTCCAAAAATGACAATTGAAATTGTATCAATAGGCAGTGAACTGCTTTCTGGCCATACGGTGAATCAGAATGCAACGACAATTGCGCGCATGCTGCGGCGCTATGGGTATACAGTCAGTCGAGTGACGACGCTGTCGGATGCGCTAAGCTCATTGACAGCCGGGTTGCGACAAATACTGAGTCGAGCCGATCTTGTGATTGCAACTGGTGGACTAGGACCAACGCAAGATGACCGAACGCGACAGGCAGTGGCTGATTTAGTCAAGCAGCCGCTTGTCACAGATGATGCTGCCTTGAATGCGCTTAAAAAGCGCTATGGAGCAGAAAAAATAGCTTTAAGCCAGCAGGCGAGTGTGCCCCAAAAAGGAACTCTTCTTCCCAATCCAATAGGAACAGCCGTTGGTTTTGCAATTGAAGTAGGCGCGAGTCTGCTTTTCGCTTTGCCTGGAGTTCCAGTAGAAATGGATCTGATGCTCGAAAAGCGAGCTTTGCCATTGATTGCAAAAAGGGGTTTAAAACAGCACGATCAGCGAGCGCTGTTTTTTTGTTTGCGAAATGAAGGCCAGTTTGATGCTTTTTTGCGCATCCTTGCAAAAAAGTACCCTCTTGTAGACATCGGAATTTGCCCTTCTTATGGAATCATTGCCATTTATTTAACAGCCCAAGCAACAAGCGCAAGCGGAGTAGGGACACAGCTTAACGATGTAGTTGCAGAGGTAAAAGGCTTATTCCCAACTCACCTTTTTTCCACTGAATCAGCTCAAGTGGAAATTGCGCTGCAACAAGCGCTCATAAAAAGGCGTAAAACACTTGCCGTTGCAGAATCTTGTACAGGTGGCAAGTTAGCAGCTCGAATGACAGCGTTGGCGGGGATTTCAGAAGCTTTTGTCGGAGGCATTGTCGCCTATGCAAACGAGGTAAAGAAAACCGTGCTAGAGGTGTCTGAGAAAACATTAGCCCAAGCTGGAGCTGTGAGTCGACAAACAGTGATTGAAATGACTCAAGGGGCGCTAAAGAAAACAGCTGCTGATTATGTCTTGACAACTTCTGGTGTAGCTGGCCCAACAGGAGGGACGTTAGAAAAGCCAGTGGGAACGATTTGGATGGCACTTGGCGAGAAAAAAGGAACTATCTACAGCCATTGCCTTCAATTACCTCAGAAGTGGAGGCGGGATCATATCATTGAATATGTTGTGACTTATCTTATCGCTTCTCTTTGGCGCTACCTCATTCATCAAGAAGTCCCGTTTGAGGAAAAGCGATGACCTACCAACTGCTCGATAGTGGCAACCAAAAAAAACTCGAAACATTTGGTCGCTATACATTGATCCGTCCAGCGCTGCACGCAGTTTGGCCAAAGCAATTTCCAGATTTATGGAGCCAAGCGGACGGCAGTTTTGACCGCCAACTAGAAGAGAATTGGCAAGGAGCAGCTCTTCCTACTGCTTGGAAAATGACATTTCACTCTTTGCAGCTGAAACTCACTTTAACCGACTTTGGCCATCTTGGATTGTTTCCCGAACACGCGCAACATTGGCCGTGGATGAAGCGCCAGCTCAAACCTTCAGCGCATATTCTCAACCTATTTGCTTACTCTGGAGCGACTACGCTAGCGCTAGCGCGGATGGGACACCGTGTGTGTCATCTCGACGCTGCAGAAAAAGCGGTTGCATGGGCAAAGGAAAACGCTAAGCTCAATCGGCTGGGACAAGCTCCGATTCGTTGGATTGTCGATGACGTCCTTAAATTTGTCCAACGCGAAATGAAACGCCAAGTGACTTACGATGCCATTATCCTCGATCCTCCGTCGTTTGGCCGCGGCAATCGGGGACAGGTTTTTAAAATTGAACGCGATTTATACCCATTACTGATGGCATGTCGCGCGCTATTATCCGATCAAGCATCGTTTGTTTTACTCACAGCTCATACGCCGGGCTTTACGCCTGTTTTGCTTCACGAGCTACTGCTGCGCGCTTTGCCTGCTGGCAGTATTTCATCTGGAGAGATGATTTTACAAGCAAAAAAGAAAGGAAAATTGCCGAGCGGATCTTTTGCTAGGTGGGAGGCTTAGCCCGTATTTCTCACCAGCTCTGCTAAAAAGCTTAAGCAAGATGTTTTTCAAGATTTCTAATTGAGATCTTGCAGGGAATGGTTGTAACCATTTCCAAAAGAGCTCCTTGGAATACTCGGAAAACAGAGGCCCCAAATTTTTCCAGAGCCTTGTGAGAGGTCCGGATTAAATTGACAAATAAAATTTAAAAAAGCTACGGTAGATCGAATGAATGGAATTTGAAACCCAAGCTTGCGTCATATCATTGCTCATCTGAGGCTCTTGCAAAATTCCATTTCGAGTGAAATTCGCGCTTTTGTCCTTGAGAACTACTTTTTTTAAATTGCCTATCCTTAGCAGGATATGTCAATTTACAAAAAGTAGTTCTCAAGTCAAAATCATCAAATTTCCCTTCGAAAGCGATTTTTGCAAGAGCCTCATCTAAAATTCTTTTTTTTCACCTGTTTGAGGCTCGAATTTCCACCTACTTTATTCAAGTATGCTGAAAATTCGAGCCTCAAACAGGTAAAAAAACAAAATATTTATCTAAGCCACCATCAGACGTAAGCTTGGGTTTTAACGTTATGGACGTCGTTCTTCTATCGCGCATTCAGTTCGCTCTTAATATCGCTTTTCACTACTTATACCCCCCACTCAGCATTGGCTTGAGCCTCGTCATCGTGCTCATGGAAGCGATGTATTTAAAAACCAAGCGCTCTATTTATCTGCAATTGACAAAGTTTTGGATTAAAATTTTCGCTTTATCTTTTGCACTTGGCATAGCGACAGGGCTCGTTCAAGTGTTTGCTTTTGGCACCAATTGGTCGCGTTACTCGCGCTTTGTCGGCGATGTATTTGGCAGCGCCCTGGCCGCTGAGGGAATCTTCGCCTTTTTTTTGGAAGCGGGCTTTATCGGCCTTATGCTCTTTGGTTGGAAGCGGATCAGCCCGAGGCTCCATTTTTGTTCTAGTCTCTGCGTATCGCTCGGCGCCCACTTTAGCGCGATTTGGATTGTCGCAGCTAATTCGTGGATGCAGACGCCTGCGGGATTCAAGCTGATCGGCGACGGCGAAGAAACCCGAGCTGTCGTCACCCATTTTTGGTCGATGATTTTTAATCCCTCGTTTCTCGACCGCCTTACCCATGTCATCATTGGAGCTTGGCTGACAGGCTCTTTTATGCTCTTGAGCGTTTCAGCCTACTATTTGCTAAAAAAGCGGCATCTCGATTTCGCCCAAATGGGCCTCAAGATCGGCCTTATCTTATCGAGCATTTTACTGGTGTTGCAACTCATCTCAGCGGACAGCACAGCTCGCGGCGTTGCAGTCAACCAACCTGAAAAACTCGCAGCTATGGAGGGAATTTACCAAACAAAACCCTATACTGACATGAGCTTAGTTGGCTACGTTAACAGCAAAGAGCAAACAGTCACTGCAATTAAAGTTCCCGGCCTGCTCAGCCTCTTGGTCCACCGCTCGGCTAAAAAGCCTGTCCGTGGGCTCGATCAATTTCCAGCAGACGAGTGGCCTAATGTTCCAGCTGTATTCCAATTCTATCACTTGATGATCTATATGTGGGGAGCCATGACCATTGCTGTTATTTTGGGCTGCGTTTGTTGGCGCCGCCGCACGCTACTGCGAGCAAAGTGGACACACCGCTTAACTGCCCTCTCGATTGTTTTTCCCTACATCGCCAATCAAAGCGGATGGTTCACTGCCGAAATGGGTCGCCAACCTTGGATCGTCTACAAGCTTTTGCGCACGACTCAAGGAGTATCTCCCTCGATCAACGGCAACCAAGTCGCTGGCTCTATTATCATGTTTATTTTTATCTACATCCTGCTCTTTGCCCTTTTTCTCTTCTTGATTAACCGCAAAATTCAACATGGACCAGAAGAAGTTGATATAGAAACAAACGGAAGCGATGTGATTTATCGCAATCCCTATCTAACCAAGCGAGGCGCAGAAAAATGACGCTCGATTTGATGTGGTATCTAATTATTTGTATCAGTGTCGTTTTTTATGTCATTCTAGATGGCTTTGACTTGGGCGTTGGCTGTTTACATCTGTTTGTCAAAGAAGACCGCGATCGACGCGTGTTTCTCAACGCCATTGGCCCCGTTTGGGATGGTAATGAAGTTTGGATTGTGATTATTTTCGGCGGACTATTCGCTGGGTTTCCCCCTGTTTACGCCACTCTCTGCTCTTCGTTTTATACTTTAATCATGATTCTCATCGCCGGGCTGATGTTCCGAGCGGCATCGATTGAATTCCGATCCAAACACTCATCGCAGCGGTGGCGCCGCCTTTGGGACATTCTCTTTAGCGCGGCCTCTTACATCATCGCCTTCTGCATTAGCTTGATGCTCGGCAACCTCATCGAAGGCATCGCCATCGATAAAAGCGGTCACTTTGTCGGCTCTTTTCGCGATTTTTTTACTCCTTATACTGTCCTCATCGGATTCACTGGGATCTTTCTTTTTATGATGCATGGAACAGCTTATTTGCTGATGAAAACAGAAGGAGAGCTTCAAGAGCGCGTGCGCAAATGGTTGCTACCGATGCTGATCGCTTTTTTGATTTGTTATGTTGTTGTAACTACGCTAACGCTGTTTTACCGCCCACATATGATCTCCTTGATGCGCAACATGCCGATTCTCTTTTCCATTGGCATTTTAGCTCTAACTGCCATTGCCAATATCCCCTATTGGGTCTACCGCCGCTGTAACGGATGGGCTTTTATCGCTTCATGCGTCAGCATCGCACTGCTATTTGCTCTGTTTGGTCTTGGTACATTTCCCTATATGATCCGATCAACAATCGATCCTGTCCGCTTTAGCCTGACTTTTTTCAATGCCGCCTCTTCAGAAACAACCCTGAGGATTATTTTGGTGATTGCCGCCATTGGCGTCCCCCTGGTCATCGCCTATGGCTTCTGGATCTACCGAATTTTTAGCGGCAAAGTTCGGCTCGATGAAACGAGCTACTAACCCGGGTTTCTCACAATCTCTGCTAAAAAGCTTAAGCAAGGTGTTTTTCGAGATTTCTAATTGAGATTTTGCAGGGAATGGTTGTAACCATTTCCAAAAGAGCTCCTTATGAGGCTCCAAACTTTTACCTCTGAGTGCGACCTATTTTTCCCTTTAGCGCTGCATAAATGTTCAAGATTTTTTGAATCAAAGTGAAGAGCAGCTCTATAGAGCTGTTCGAGCTTTGATCCAAAAAACTGGAAGCACTATATACCCAAGCCGATTCAAAATGCAAAAATATCGCCGAATTTGACGGTCTCTTTTGACCGATTTTTCCCTGGGTTTTATCCACCTGCCGGATAAGAACCCAGGAAAAAAGTCGATCAAAATAGCCGCGCCAAATCACCGACCTTTTTGCATTTTGAGTCGGCTTGGGTATATACCGAAGCCGATTCAAAGTGCAAAAATCTCGCTGAATTTGACGGTCTCTTTTGTTTGAAAACGATCTTTGAGACTATCTTGCTCAACGATTTTTTTTGAGTGGGGTAGTCTCTTGGGCTTGGATTCAAAAAGTTTTTTTAAAATGTGTTATCGCGCTAGGCTTATACATAAGAAAAAAGGTGGTTAAATATTGATGTAAGTGATAACATTGGCTTGGATTTTTTGTATAAGTAAACATAGGGATTTTTATCGATGAAGGTACGCGCATCTGTAAAAGCAGATTCCGGTAAAGGAGATAAGATGGTGCGGAGGCGGGGGCGTTGTTATGTCATTAATAAACGTAACCCGAACCGTAAACAGAGACAAAAAGGACCAGCGAAAAAAAGGTAGTAATGGCTAAAAAATCATCAATAGCAAGAGAAAAACAGCGGCAAAAACTTGTCGCGCTGAAATGGGAAAAGCGCGCAACGCTTAAAAAAGTGATTTCAGACCCTAACGTCAGTGATGAGGAGCGCCTTGAAGCGCAAATCAAGCTCAACCAGCTTCCCCGCAACTCTTCTAAAATTCGCCTGCGCAATCGGTGTGAGTTAACGGGGCGTTGTCGCGGTTACTTGCGTAAGTTTAAGTTGTCGCGGCTTTGCTTCCGGGAAATGGCCAATGCAGGGCTCATTCCAGGAATCGTTAAAGCCTCTTGGTAGAGGGCTTTCCATGCGGGTTTGGTTTAAACCCAAGTTGCGGGGTATAAACCCAAAGCAAAAATTACTGGTTTTTTCCAGACCCAGGCATGTATTTTCAGCATACTTGAATAAAGTAGGTGAAAATTCAAGCCTCGGGCAGGTGGAAAAAGAGAATTTTAGATGAGCGGTTATAAGCCGCAACTTGGGCTTTAAGAAAGCTTTTTAGAGTTTTTGAGCTGGCCGAATAGGTCCGGTAGATCGCAAATCCGCTTCCAATTTTCCATTTTTTCATTCCAAACGTAAGTCGACGGGCTGATTTTCTTTTTAGTCCAAGCGTCTTGCAGCGCGTAAGAGCTCATCGGGCCTTGTGTTTGGGTGCTTTCATCCAGATAATGCCAGAGTTGGTGGGGATCAGAAGGAGCTGGAAGGCGCTCGGAAAGGGGGGGTATAGCCGCCTCAGATCGGGTTGAGCGCCGGTAGCGAGAAGAAAGTTTTTTAGCGGGGAGTAGATAAAGAATCGCTAGCCCAAAAATGCCAAAAAGAATGCCAACGACGAACCAAGCGCCGGGATGTCGGCCGCGCTTGTTTGCTTGATAGGCGCATAAACTACCTACAAGGAAAAGAAGAAGGAAAAAAAGGACAGGATGAATAGATGGCGCCAATGGTTGCTTCTCGGTGGATTTTCTACTGATTGTAACGCACACTTTTAACAAGCGCAATTGGAAAATTGATCTGAACCATCATGAAGGGGGTATTGAAATCTGAGATTTTTCGCTTTGAATTCCCCTTTTTCCGAGGGCGCAACTTGAATTAAATCGCCTAATACCTGTGAGTGCGACCTATGAACCTATCCGTAAATGAAAATCCTCTTGCTTTTCACTCTTTCTGCATCTTTCTGGAAGCTGATTTGTTACCCTTGTCTCATGGACAATGTGTACAAATCAGCTTCCAAAAATTTGCTAGAAACCTGGTAAAAACCAAAAACATTTTCATTTACGGATAGGTTC
>JBCCHO010000006.1:0-22092 GCA_039028715.1 Chlamydiota bacterium
AAAAGAACTATCCCTAAAAAATTATCATGACCCTCCTAGCTAAAAAGCCTGGCTAATCAAATTTACAGATTTTTTTTTCAATAAGGTGGTTCGCCGAATATTTACTTGTCCTTGAGAGCTACTTTTTTTAAATTGCCTATCCTTAGCAGGATATGTCAATTTACAAAAAGTAGCTCTCAAGTCAAAATCATCAAATTTCCCTTCGAAAGCGATTTTTGCGCAGGAGCCTCGCTTGAAACGGAAAAATGGGCACATACTTGGATAAAGTTGGGGCCATTTTTCCGTTTCAAGCATGGGAAAAAGAAAAATTCAAATAAATATCCGTAGGTCGCACTCACAGGTAATATAAGTAGGTTATGTCAATTTAAGTCGCGTTGTTCCCTTGGGAAAATGGGCAATTCTCCCCTTCTGAAAAATTTTAGATTTTAAACCCAAGCCCGCGTCTTGAATTTTTTCTCTGAGAAGTCCATTTTCAAGTGCTTCTTGTAATGACCTTATCTAAAAGGAGATCATTTTTGATTGCTCGTTCGATATCTTTAGTCCACTTTTGCCGCGCAGCTAAGATCTTCAATGGAGTCATTATTGGTGGCGCGCTTTTGCTAGCAGTTGCGGGGTTTTGTTTTCGCGAGGCAAGCAGAAAAAGTGGGACTAGGACTTTACCGCAACCGGCTAATATAGTGGCGCAAGGAGAAACCTCGCTATCAGTGAAAACAGCACTGAGTCAAGGTGCTTTCCAGCTAGATAGAGAAATTACCGGACTGACTTTTTTAGACTTAGGCGATCAACTTAGGTTATTTGGGCAAGCGACTCGGCCCGATGTCTCTTTTCAGGACTCGCAGTTGCAAATTGGCACGCAAAGAGGACAAAAAAAAACGGTGGTTTTGGGTCAGAAAGAGTACCTTTCTTTTTCTCCAGCTGGTGAGCTGCATTTTGTTGACGATCCTGGGCCTTTTTGGCTTGAGCTTTCGCTGACTCCGGAGAAAAAAGTCGTTGCAAATCTCGGGCTAGCGCCTATCGATCTTGAGGCAACGGCCCTGAAAGAAGATAGGCGATCTTTTGCCGTCAAGGAAGCTACTAAAATGCGCCACCAAGAGAAAGAAGACACAACCTTTTCTTTGGCATTGACAGCTTTAGAAACGGGAAAGTGGTGGGGAATTGACCGCCTTTTTGAGACGTATGGCGGTGAAAAATACACCAAGCTTAAAAAGTGTCAACGCATTGCCCATCTAGTCGCGGGGAAGCCAGTTGTTTTGTATCTGCAGGAAGGGGATTTTATCAGCTGGAATGGCGCGCATTGGGCGTTGATAAAACTGGGCGAGAAAACCCAAGGAAGGCCTTTAGCTCGCATGCACGCGGTTTCTTCTTATGAAATTTGCTGGGAAGTTTGGGATGTGAGCGGATTGAGGAAAGAAGAGGTAAGGCAAACACGAGAAAAAGAAAAAAACTTGGATTATCGCGCTGAAAAAGTGTTTTCTCGTATTCGGCAACGAACAGGTGCGAGCGTGTCATGTCGTGTTGGGAACAAGAATGTGTTGCTGAAAAAGGGAGACTGGCTGTTAAAGAGCAAGCTCGGATGGAAAACTTTGAAAAGCATTCAAGATGTTCAAGATGTGCTTAACTTCAAACTGGAAGGGGATCTGTTTGTGTTTGATGGGGTCGAAAAGGGCGACAAGGGTCAAGTATTTGTCGGCACCTTTTTTAATGCTATGAGAACGCAGTTGCGACAAGTAAGCCTTCCGATCACCCGTAAAAAAAAGACCCAACATTCTACTCACGCAAAAAATCTTATTTCTTCTAAAATCCGCTCTGCTATGCAAGAAGACCAGCGAGAAGAAGATTCTTCTAGGGCGCAGATAAAAAAAAGTACTCGAAAAAAACGACGTTTTGATCGCCGCGATGTAGAAGAGGGGACTTAGCTTGTGTTTGGGAAAAAACCATGTGGGTTATGCCGGCTCTTAGGGGATTGGGCAAGTCGTGAGAAAGTCGCCGCTCTATTGCTCTATTTATGTCGGAGGACTGAGAGTAGGCGTCGTTATTTTCAGCGGCGAAGCGCTTGGTTTTTCCAAGCTGTGACAAAAAGCGCGTGCTATGCCGCTTTTTTCATTTCGACTTCTTTTCTTTGGGGGCAGACAATTGAAGAAAAAGTCAATCAATGTCGAGAAGAAAAATGGGGCGATGAAAGAGAAGACTCTTGCCAAGCACTCAACCACCGCCTTTTTAAGTTGCGCGGGCAACTACAAGAAAAGTATCAGCTTGTCGAGGGATACTACCAAAGAAACGAGAAGGAAGAAGTCTTTCAGCAACTGCTCAAAGAGGTCAATCAGTTACGTGCAGAAATCACTGCGTTAGAAGTGAAGTGGCGCGCTGTCACTGTCGCTGAAGCCAAAGAAGAGGGCGAAGGCCATTCTTTATGGGATGAAGAGGAAACGACGTTATCGCAACTTATTATGGAGTATGGGTCGCAAGACTACCTCTATGTGATTCCACCAGAAATTTTGTCGAAGAAAATTTACCTTCACTCGGGAATTCCGATTCCACGCGAATCTTGGGCAGAACTGCTCGAAATCATTCTCATCCAAAATGAAGTTGGAGTCAAGCAGCTCAACCCGTTTGCTCGCAAGCTATACCTGCTGAAAAATGGTCTAGCCAGTGTCGATCAGATCTTAACGACGCCAGACGACTTAGCGCTTGTTTCCAACCAAACGCGCATCGCTTATATTTTTTCGCCGCCCCCAGAGCGAATCAAGGGGATCGCCCATTTTTTTGACCGATTTCGCGATCAAAAAAATTCTTTTATTTATCAGGTTGGCTACAAAATTGCCATTGTCGCTTCCAAGGAGGAAGTACAAAAACTGCTCACCTTGCACGATGCGATTTGGAAAAAAGAAAATGGCAAAGTCGCTGAAATCATTTCGATGAGTCGGTTAGCTCCAAAAGAGATGGAGAAAATTTTAAAAGCCTACTTTGAAGGGGTAAAACAGAAAGCGCGCTTTGGGCGGAATAAAACCCAAGCAGATGAGCTCATTTTCATTCCGCTTAAAGATCAAGGTTCTCTTGTCCTGATTGGGCCAAAAAACATGGTCGCCCAAGCGAAAGAGATTGCTCGAAAAGCAGAAAGTCAAATCGAAGACCCATTAGAAATGACAGTTTTTTGGTATACCTGTCGCCATAGTGATCCAGTAGATGTTGCCGAAGCTCTTGAAAAAGTTTACGCTGCGCTCATCTATTCTGGGGTTGAGGGGGAACAACCCAAGCCGCAGACAGCCCCGTTGCCACCACTGCGGTCTCAAAGACCTGACAAAAGCTTTCCGATCAATCCACCTGAATATGGCCCTCCTCCCTACTCCCCGGTAACCCAACCGCCGTCTGTGCTTTCTCCCACTCTTGAAGAGCAAAAAAGGCGCTCTTATACAACCAACTTTGTTCCCTATCCTAAAACAGGCTCGATCATGATGGTTGTGCGCAGAGATACGCTGGCTAAAATCAAAGATCTTTTGCGCAAAATCGACGTCCCCAAAAAAATGGTCCGGATTGAAGTGCTGTTTTTTGAAAAGAGAATAGAGAATGAGAATCAATTTGGCCTCAATATGTTTAATTGGGGTGCAAGTGCATCTAATCAACGAAGGTCGGGCGCTAGCTATACTCAGCCAAGTGGGATTATTGAATTTTTCATTCAACGCACAAGTAACTCTTTTTGGGGCACTTTCGACATTGCGTATAATTTTTTACTCAAACAAACCAATATTCGCATCAATGCCGCTCCGTCTACAGTCACGCTGAATCAGACGCCTGCCCAAATTTCAATCGAACAAGAAGTTTCGATTAACAATGGCGCTGTACCTGTGACGACGACCAGCTCAACGACAATTCCAGAGCCCTCTTTTTCTAGGGCACAATATGGAATTACCCTTGTCGTCACGCCAACAGTTCACGATCCGACAATGGAGGAAGAGTCTCGCTACTCAGTCACATTAGAAACCGATATTAAGTTTGATACCTTTGATGCGGCTAGTATTGAATCGAGTAATTATCGGCCCAATGTAATGCGCCGCCAGGTGAAAAACTTTGTACGCGTTGCCGATGGCGAGACGGTGATTTTGGGCGGATTGCGGAGAAAGGATGCCCAAGATAGCAATAACAAGCTCCCCTTTTTAGGGGAAATTCCCGGCATTGGGAAACTGTTCGGAAACTCTAAAATGACCGATAATGAAACTGAGATGTTTATTTTTATGACGCCAAAAATTATTTTTGATATCGATGAAAATCTAGAGCAAGCGCGGTGTGAACAGCTCATTAAGCGCCCAGGAGATTTGCCCGAGTTTTTAGAGCGCATTGAAGAGGGAAAACGAATGTATAAGCGGCGCCTGTTCGACAATAGTTTGAAGCTGATTTTTGGAAATATTCATGATTGAGCGGAGAGATCAGTTACTAGCTGAGCAATTTGGTCTAGACCAAGTCGCTGATATAATAGACTACCCTTTTGTCCGCGATCAGGTAAGGCTATTGCCCTACGCTTTTGTCAAACAAAAGCTCGTTTTGCCGTTAGAAGAGCGCGAAGGTGAGTTGCTTATCGCAGTAGCGCATCCCGGCGATCTCGAGGTGATTGAAGAAGTGCGGTGTTTGACGCGGCGGAAAATTGTCGAGGTGTTTTGTCCCAAAACCCCTCTCGAACGAGCCATTGAAAAATGCTACCACCAGAAAGAAAAAGAGGCTTCTGACTATATCGAGGGACTAAAAAAAGAAGAAGGAGCGGCTTGTGCTAACCAAGAAACTCAGGGCGATGAATATGACTTGCTCGAACGGCAAGAGAAAATTCCTGTCGTTCAGCTGCTCAATATGATTTTAACAGAGGCGATCCAACAAGGCGTTTCTGATATTCACTTTGAGCCGCTCGAAAAGGAAGTTGCGATCCGTTACCGACTAGATGGTGTGCTACAATTCCGCCATCGACCACCTCATGAATTACAAAATCAACTCATGACGCGCATTAAAGTGATGGCGAAAATGGACATTGCTGAGCGCAGACTACCCCAAGATGGGCGGATTAAGCTTTCGATGGGCGGAAGACAAATCGACTTTCGCGTTAGCACAGTTCCCGTCATTCACGGCGAGCGGATTGTGCTCCGGATTTTGGATAAAGGCAATATTACCCTTGGCCTCGATCAAATTGGGATGGAAGAAGAAACAAGACATAGCTTCCGCAAGTATTTGCGACAAAATCAGGGCATTATTTTTGTCACAGGTCCAACGGGGAGTGGGAAAACAACGACGCTTTACAGCGCGATCACTGAAATCAGTTCCCGAGAAGTCAATGTCATGACTGTTGAAGATCCTGTTGAATATAAACTTCCCGGCATCGCTCAAATTGGCGTCAACCCAAAGATTGGGCTCACTTTTGCCAGAGGATTGCGCCATATTTTGCGTCAAGACCCCGATATTGTCATGATCGGCGAGATTCGAGACCGAGAAACAGCTGAGATCGCTGTTCAATCATCACTCACAGGGCATCTCGTCTTGTCGACACTGCATACAAACGACGCTCCTTCAGCGCTTACGCGCTTAGTTGATATGGGTGTTGAGCCCTATTTACTTTCGTCATCAACGCTAGCGGTCTTGGCGCAGCGCCTTGTGCGGACGATTTGTCCGCGCTGCAAAGAAGGCTACGTCCCAACAGATGAGGAATTGACCGAGGTAGGCCTTGAGCGAGCAGCGTTAACCGAGGAAACTTTGTACAAGGGGCGTGGATGTGACCACTGCTTCCAGTCGGGGTATCGAGGGCGATCGGGCATTTACGAGTTAATGTCTGTATCTCAAAAAATCAAAGGGCAACTACTCAAAAGTGCTGATGCAAGTGAATTGCAGCGCGTGGCGCGCCAAGATGGGATGCTGTCGTTGCGAGAAAAAGGGGCGCAACTCGCGCTTGTTGGAACGACAACAACAGCGGAGGTACTTCGAGTGACGCGTCAAATTGAACTCTATAGGTAAGTGGATGGCGCTATTTCGTTATTGGGCTCTTACTCCACAGGGGAAACGGTCTGTGGGAATTGTCAATGCAGACTCGATGGAACTCGCCAAAGAGATGCTACGCAACCAGCAAATCTTAGTGACAAGGGTAGCTGCTTACGAAGCAAAAAAGTCACGCCTTTCTTTTTCAGCCTCGCTCTTGCTCGATTTTACACGTGGGATGGCGACGCTGCTCAAAGCGGGACTTCCCCTTTACGAGACACTGCAGATTCTAAAAGAAAAACACCGCCAATCGAAACTGTATACCCTTTTTCTCAACCTGTCTGAACAAATCAAACACGGCCAACAGCTTTCAGCAGTGCTTTTTAGCTATCCCAAGGTGTTCAACGCTGTGTATGTCGCGATGGTGCGTGCAGGAGAAGAATCGGGGACACTCGCCGAAAGTTTTGATAAACTCTTTGTGCTTATTGAAAAAGACCAGAAACTGAGAAAAAAAGTTCTTTCCGCTTTGATGTATCCGCTTTTTTTAGCCGTTTTTTGCCTCGGTGTGCTTGCGATGCTCTTTTTCTTTTTGATCCCATCGATGCGAGCGCTGTTTGAGGAGCGGGAGCTCCACCCCGTGACGCAGTTTGTGCTTGACACAAGTGCTATGCTCAATGAATATGGAGCGGTAATTTTCACTGTCCTCGGGTGTCTTTTGGTCGGTAGCTTGCTATTTTTTCGCGGTAAGTCGGGGAAAAAAATGTTACACCGGGCCCTTTACAAAATGCCGGTGATTCAGCGCGTGATGACAGAAAACGTTTTTGCTCGTTTTTGCCGTGTGTTCGCATTGCTACTTCGCTCTGGGATTCCGTTGGTCGAAAGCCTAAGCTTGGCTAAATGTGTGATGAAACAGGTTGTTTTTGAAGAAGCGATTGCGCTGACCGAAGAAAAAATTATTTCCGGGGGAAAGTTATCCGAAGCATTGCAAAGTACACAGTGCATTCCCAAGCTGCTTGCGCGCATGATTGCCATTGGCGAAGAGTCGGGTAACCTCGGTGAGATGATGGAACATGTCGCCACTATTTACGAAGAAGATGTCGACCGAAGTTTGCTCAGACTCACTTCGCTTCTCCAGCCGATTATGTTACTCATCATGGGAGTTATTGTAGCGATTGTTTTATTGGCTGTTTTACTGCCAATAACAGATGTGAGTTCGCTGGGTTAACCCGAAAATGGCCTAGGAGAGAGTCATGAAAAAAAAACGAAAAAAACGACCGATGACCTTGGTCGAAGTGATGATTGTCATTGCAATTATCAGCCTGATTGCTGGTGTTGTTGGAGTAAAAATGCGCGACGGCCTTGAAAAAGGCAAAGCTTTTAAAACAGAAATGGCAATCAACAAGCTGTATGAAATTCTCATTTTTGAAGATATTAAAGACCCCAGTAATCTGACCGCTGCAGACCGCAACAAGATTAATCAGTCGGAGTTTACTCGCAATGCCGACTCTGTATTGCGCGATGGGTGGGGGGAAGAATTTACATTTGTTCCAAAGCAAAATGAGGAGATCGAGTTTTATTCGCGGCGCTATGTCGAATACTGTCAACGAAAAGGGCGCACTGAAAAATATCCCTGGGATGATGACGGCAACCCCGTACGCAACTACCCCAATTGGAATGCGACACCCATTCATTAAACGCCAGCTGACTCTGATCGAACTTTTAGTCTGTCTTGTGCTTATCGTAATGGTCGCTGGTGTTTTAGTCGTCCGCGCGCGCGCTATGATTGACCGTTATCGGTTCGATAAGGGAATAGAGAAGCTTGTGCGACAGCTCAACTTGACAAAACAGCTTGCCCTCGCCTCTGATAACGACGTTACGTTAAAGCTAAAGTTAAAAGAGGGGAAACTGCGTTGCACTCGACGTAGTCCTATTGAATCTGATCACAAGAAAGTCTTTTACTTTTCGATCGAGCCAATTGCTCACTTTTGCTTAGACGGCAAAGAGCAGCAGGAATGGGCTTGTGAGGTGATGGCAAATGGGTGGCTAAAAGAAGAAGGCATGATTCATCTTTCTTATAAAAATAAATACAACGGCTTTATCGATCTTAGAGAGACCCCCTTTTTCCAAAGAGGTCAAAAGCCGTCTGAAAACCTATGTCATCGCTAGCCCAAGTTTCACAGCGCATGCCTTGAGCTTTGTCTCCAGCCCACTTTTTGCATTTTGAATCGACTTCGGTATATACCGAAGCCGATTCAAAGTGCAAAAATCTCGCCGAATTTGACGGTCTCTTTTGACCGATTTTTCCCTGGGTTTTATCCACCTGCCGGATAAGAACCCAGGAAAAAAGTCGATCAAAATAGCCGCGCCAAATTCAGCGAGATTTTTGCAGATTGAATCGGCTCGGGTATATACCCTAACCTTAAAACCCAAGTTGTGTCTGATGATAGTTCATCTAAAATTCTCTTTATAACTTGGGGTTCAAGTATGCTGAAAATTCAACCCTCTGGCAGGTAAAAAAACAGAAAATTGATCTGAACTATCATCAGACACAACTCGGGTTTAAACTGTGTGGTCCGTAACAAAGCAAGCGCTGATAATTAAGAGTTCTTTGCTCGATTCTATTGAGTGCGATCAAGTGGGCGCGGGCTTTTCTGTTATCGACTATCTAACGCTGAAAAATTGGTGTAAATCTGGAAATATTCTTTGCAAGTTTCGCGCTTATAGCGATGTAACGCTTGTCGCTGAATTTGCTCCAAGGTACCGGCGAGCGGCTTTATCGGGCTGGCTCGGGTATTTTCTTGCAGCGAGGTCTTTCACTATCAAATATGCCGACCAGGTGGAAGTGAAAGTCACTTTGCTCTTTCTCATTAAACGAACGTTGATTTGTCTGCGAGATTTTTTAAAAAAACCTTTTCTCTTGCGCTCCTTTTCAAAAGATATGGCCAAGCTGTATCGGGAACACAAGCGGTCCTCTTTACTTCCATCCTCGGGATCTCCTTACTACTTTAGAACAGATTTTGACTTTAACCGATTAGTTGGGGGGTCTATAGGGCATATTGCCGGGGTGGTTAATCACTTGGAAGAGCAAGCTGGCACTGCTCCAATTATGATCACGTCTACAGCAATTCCCACGGTAAAAAAAGAAGTAGAGTGTCACCTTATTTCTCCAGAGGATGCTTTTTTAGATTATAGGGGGCTTCCAACATTTGCATTTTCTAGAACCTATGCGAGAAAAGCGGCGCATGTACTGAGTAAAAAGAAGCCCCGTTTTATTTATGAACGCTTCAGTTGTGGAAGCATTTCAGGAGCGCAGCTTTCTCAAAAATTTCAGGTTCCCTTTGTCCTGGAATATAATGGATCTGAGGTTTGGATTGAGAGAAATTGGGGAAGGCCTTTTTGCTATGAAAAGCTGTTTCTAAAAGTTGAGGAATTAAACCTTAAATTGGCAACGCTGATTGTTGCTGTGAGTGAGCCCTTGAAAGAACAGTTGGTGCAAAGGGGTATTGATGAAAAAAAAATATTGGTCAATCCCAATGGCGTTGATCCAACGATCTATTCTCCTAGTATTGATGGAGAAGCGGTCAGAGAAAAATTGCAGTTAGCCGATAAGGTGACGATCGGGTTTATTGGAACATTTGGTCAGTGGCATGGCGCTGAGATGCTAGCAGATTGTTTTGGCAAGCTTGTTGCGAAATATCCCGATTATAGAAAAAAAGTGCATCTTATGATGATTGGAGACGGGGTTACAATGCCGCAAGTTGCAAAGCTTGTTCAGAGTCATCGGATCGAAAGTGCTGTCACTTTGACGGGAGTGATTCCGCAGCTAAAAGCTCCGTCTTATCTAGCCGCTTGTCATATTTTAGTTTGTCCTCATGTGCCAAATTGCGACGGTTCGAAATTTTTTGGCTCTCCTACAAAGCTTTTTGAGTATATGGCAATGGGGAAGGGAATTGTTGCGTCTAGTTTAGACCAGATTGGTGAAATTCTCAAGCACGATCACACAGCTTTTCTGGTTAAGCCGGGTCATAAAGATTCTTTAATACGAGGACTAAAAACCTTAATTGATTGCCCTAAGCTACGTAAAAGGCTAGGGAAAAATGCTAGAGAAGAGGTCGTCAAAAAATATACCTGGAAATGCCATACCCATAAAATCATCGAAAAACTCAAAGCTCAAGCATGTTCATCAAGCTAAAACATTATGTCAAGCGGGCATTCACTCTTCCACCTCAGGTTGTTTTACAAAAGCTTTTATTCAGGGGAAAAACCCGCTGGAAGCTGTATTGGGAAAAACAAGCAGACCGCCACAAGAGTACTTATGCGTGCTATAAGGCGAAACTCCACCGCCTTGTGTCGCTGCCTCAAGAAATTCCTCCGGTCACAAATGATCTTTTCGCTCACTGCTTTGATTTGCTTGGCTCTGGGCTTGTGAATGTAAAGTATGGAATGCAAGCTAAAGGACTAGAGGGACACCTTTACTCGTGTCAAATTGCTTTACACTTAGCAGAGCGTATCAATTCGGCTAATATCAAATATGCAAAAAAAGTGGCCGGGCTGATCGATCCGAGCTATGTGCCGATTGATTGGCAAATTGACTTCAAGTCGGGATATCGATGGCAAGAGAAAACTCATAGCCACAAGGTACAATATGGGCACCTACCTGGTATTGATATTAAGGTGCCCTGGGAGCTCGCTCGGATGCAGCATTTACCACAGCTTGCTTGGGGCTATGCTGCGAGCAAAGAAAAAAAGTTTGTGAGAGAATTTCGCAATCAGATTCTAGATTTCATTGCGAATAATCCGCCGCGGTTTGGGGTCAATTGGAGCTGTACAATGGATGTCGGAATTCGGATTGCGAATTGGCTTGTTGGCTATGACTTGCTTTTAGGCTATGGGGCGCAGTTCGATTCCGAATTTGAAGCCATTTTCATATCGAGTGTATACGATCATGGAAGCCATATTATCAATCACTTGGAGAGGACAGTCCATTTTCGCAGTAACCATTATCTTGCGAATATCACAGGCCTGCTCTTTGTAGCTAGCTACTTGCCTTCGACTGATGAGATAGACGGGTGGCTAAATTTTTCTATTGAAGAGCTTAGGAAAGAAGTTGCTGTCCAATTCCATGAAGATGGCTCTTCTTTTGAAGGCTCGACGAGTTACCATTGTCTGTCAGCGCAAATAGTGGCTTATGCTACGGGTCTTGCGCTTGCTAAAGGAAAAGTCGATTGCTTTCCAAAGTGGTATTACGAGCGCTTGAGCAAAATGGCTGAATTTGTCGCGCACATCACGAAGCCGAATGGAAACATCATTCAAGTTGGCGATCACGATAGTGGCTACTTGTTCAGGCTGTTTCCCCCTTACGACAATCATCTCAACCGACAGTTCTTAGTTGATGAGCTACGCTTAAAAAGCCTTTTTAAACAGCCCATTCCCATTGACAAAGAAAACAGGCCTAGTGAGAAATGCGTGTTAAGCGATTTGAGCACATGGAAAAGAAAGCTGAAACTATTAAAACAAACAACGATCGCGTTTCCCTGCGTCAGCGGTCATTTAACGTTGCACGCTTATCCCGATTTCGGGCTATACATTTATTGCAGTCCGCGACTTTTCCTATCTGTTCGAGCGGGATATATCGGTCAATGGGGACAGGGAGGGCATGCTCATAATGACCAACTTTCTGTTGAGCTTGTGGTTGATGACGCAGAAATTGTCGTTGACCCCGGGACCTATCTTTATACACCCCTTCCAGAGCGGCGCAATGATTATCGCTCGGTCAAGGCTCACTTTGCCCCTCAAATTGCTGGAAGAGAGCCCAGTGGGTTAAAGAATGGAGTGTTTGTTCTAAGCAAAGATCCTAAAGGAGAATGTCTTCATTTTGATCGCCGGGGCTTTTTAGGGGTGCACACAGGGTATGGCTTTCCCGTTTACCGCCTGGTTGAAATAAAGCCAAAAGAAATTGAGATCACTGATTTTTCAGCGGGGGAAGAACTTGTTCCGATGCATCAAGTTTTTAAAAGCGCGCGCGCGATGCCGTTTTCGCCGGGTTACGGCATAATTCGATGATTTGGCGACCCCGGTAGCTCCAGTCATGGTTCATCGCAAAGTTGCGGTAAACCTTAGAGGGTTTGGCTTTTTCTATTAGGGCGATAAATTCCTGCTTAGATGAGGCGAGTAAAGCAGGTGTTTTCAGCCGAACAAGCTCGTCCCACTGCATACTCACGACAGGAAGGCCACTTGCCATGTACTCATACAGCTTAAGGGGATTGACGCGGTGAATTAATTCGGGCCATTTTTCAACGTTAAACGGGATGATTCCAACAGTTGCATGCTGTAGGTAAGCGGGGAGGTTCTTCCAGGGCCTTGGCCCGATGAGGTGTAGGTTCGGAAGAGGTTCAAATTTCTGACCTTCGTTCGGACCAATAATCACAAACTGCCAGTTGGGAAGCGCTCTTGCCGCAGCACATAACAGGTGAGTGTCAAACCACTCGCGAATCGTGCCAGCATACACGGCAATAGGCCCTTGCAGAGATTGGTAGTCAGGAGGTTGACACTGCTGTTTGGTAAAGTGAGGAACATCGACGCCATTAGGGATATATTCCATCCGTTTGGGGCGACAAGTAGTGATATATTGTTTTAAAGATTTTGCAGTGTAGATGACACAGTCTACGCTTGACAGAAGCGCTTTTTCTTGGAGCTTTTTTGCAGGCGCTGTCTGGCGGAAGGCTTGAGTGTAATCTGCTAGCCGGTAGATAGAGTATTTAGGCGAAAGCAGATCTAGCCAAAAAGCATAAAACGGGCTGTCAATATAGAGAAGATCTGGCTTGTCAAATCCTTGCTGCTTTACCTTGGAAATAATAGAGGGAAAAGTCAGCTTGGCCCAGTTTGCATGAATCCATGATGACTTTAAAAATGAGCAGTTATAAGGCGTTAGGAGCGCTCCTGGAACGTAAGTCCATAGGTTTTGCTCTTTTAATCCGCCACTTTTGTAGAGAAAATAGCGCTTTTTTAGCTCCGAAGAGGGTTTTAAAAAGTGAGCTGGAGAAATGGGATCAGAAATAAAGGCTATCTTCCATCCATTGCGGATAAAAGTACGGGCAATGTGGTGGCTTCCTACCTGCAGCGAAGTCGTCCAGTGATTGGCACAAGCCATGACCACTTTTTTTACTGTCATAAGAGCAAAATTAAGTGGGTTAACGGCTGGATTGAGGTTGCAGCTGATCTTCTTTAGGCTGGGTTATCTTTCGCGTGATCAGCGCTTCAATTTCACGTGAAAGCTTCTCGTTTTTCTTTAACTCTTCGCGCGTTGCTTCTTTTCCTTGGCCGAGTCGGGTTTCTCCATAACTATACCAGGAGCCCTTTTTGCTAATCAGATCATGTTCGACGCCAAGATCAATGAGTGACCCCATTTTTGAAATTCCCTCGTTGAAGAGGATATCAAACTCTGCGATTCTAAATGGTGGGGCAAGTTTATTTTTTACAACCTTTACCTTCACGCGATTGCCAACATCTATATTATCACTTCCTTTGATCGAGCCAATGCGGCGAATATCAAGGCGAACCGAAGAATAGAACTTGAGCGCGCGCCCACCTGTTGTTGTCTCGGGGTTGCCGAACATGACTCCAATCTTTTCGCGGATTTGATTGATGAAAATAGCACACGTACTGCTGCGCGAGAGCGTTGCTGTTAATTTTCTAAGCGCCTGGGACATCATGCGCGCTTGAAGGCCAACATGTGAATCACCGATTTCTCCTTCGAGTTCCGACTTAGGGACAAGCGCTGCAACCGAGTCAATGACAATCAGGTTAACGGCGTTAGAGCGGGCAAGCATTTCTGCAATATTAAGCGCGTCTTCGCCGCAATCGGGTTGAGAAATCATCAGGTCTTTGAGATTAACACCAATTTTGTGGGCATAAGATGGATCTAAGGCGTGCTCGGCATCGATGTAAGCCGCTATCCCGCCTGCTTGCTGGCAACTGGCAACAGCGTGTTGCGCCAGTGTCGATTTTCCAGAAGATTCAGGGCCGTAAATTTCAACAACTCTTCCTAAGGGGAACCCACCGATTCCTAAAGCAATATCTAATGAAAGCGCTCCAGTTTTAATTGTCGGGATTTTTTTATGGGCCGAGTCTCCTAAAGACATGATAGCGCCTTCGCCAAACTGCTTTTCAATATGAGCAATTGCCAGCTCAAGCGCTTTTTTCTTTGCAGATGTATCTGGATTTGACATAGTAGGACTCCTTTCTTTTAGCTTAATCTCAATGGTAGCAAAGCCGATTACTTTATGTAAAATAACAGCTGCGGCATAAATAGAGTTAGCAAATCTGGAGCAATCGCGATGCTTTTTTTAGCAGGGGATATTGGTGGAACAAAAACTCACCTTATCTTATTTCAACCCGGATCAAAAGTTCCCAAGAGGTTAAGAGAAAAAACCTTTCCGAGTCAAAATTATCCAAGCTTAGACAAAATTTTAACCGAGTTTTTACAGGGAGCCAATGCCGATATTGAAACAGCCTGCTTTGGTGTTGCCGGCCCTGTTGAAGGGGAGAAGTGCCGTACGACAAACCTTCCCTGGGTTGTTGATGCAAGGCGGTTAAAAGAAAAAATGGCGATTAAAAAAGTGATTATCATCAATGATTTAGAAGCTAATGCTTATGGCGTTCAAGTGCTACCTCAAGACCAGTTTTTTCTCCTTAACCCCGGAGCTCTTAAGCAAGGAAACTGTGCGCTTATTTCGGCTGGAACAGGGCTTGGCGAAGCCGGGTTCTATTTTGACGGGAAAGTGTCCCACCCCTTTGCTTGCGAAGGAGGGCATTGCGATTTTGCTCCCACGACTTCGCTTGAAATAGATCTTTTTTCCTATTTAAAACAGCAATTTGATCATGTATCTTACGAACGCATTTTATCGGGACCGGGGCTGTACAACATTTACCGGTTTTTAATTGATACGAATAGGGTCACCGAAGCTCTTCCAGCTCTACGCGACATTGACCCCAAAAGCGCTCCCAAAGTGATTTCTGAAAAGGGGCTTAGCGGAGAATCACCGGCTTGTGCGGAAAGTTTGAAGATTTTTGCCTCTATTTATGGTGCTGAGGCAGGCAACCTCGCGCTCAAACTGCTTGCTCTTGGTGGAGTTTATGTCGGCGGAGGCATTGCGCCTAAACTGTTACCGATCATTAAGCAAGGCCACTTTTTCTCTGCCTTCAAATCTAAAGGGCGCTTTCATACGCTTCTTGAAACGATCCCGATTCGCATTGTGCTCAATGAGGAAACGGCGCTTTTGGGAGCAATGAGCTGTGCTTTGAAAAAATAGCGCCTCAGATGAAATCGAAAGAAAACCGGTTTGAAGAAGGGGAGAAAGTAACTATGGTACGAATCCTCGATGAAACATCCGATTTGCCGCCAAATTCGGTGAGATTTTCGCATTTTGATAGGCAGCTGAGTCGGCTGATTCTCATTTTTCTTTTGCTCCCTAGCTTGCTTTTGAGCCGTCATAGAACATATAACCACCTAGATAAAAACCGCGTTCCTTTTATTCCCTGGTTCACTGGACCTTTACTGGCGCCCACTCCAGTCAATATGAAGCCAGGGCATCCGATGATCCAGCCGATTTTGACTTTCAAAAGTTTTTATGGAAAGTACGACTCCCGCTGGAACTTGCGCTCGACTCCAGTGCAATGGACAGTCAACCCATCGTTGCTTTATGAGCTTGGCATTACAGATCGAATAGGGCTAGAATTTTTTGGCTCACTCGTTTCAAACTTTAGCCGAGGGGCGACGGTTACAGATTTAGAGGATGTCGCTGTTTCACTGGGGCTTCAAATTGCCAATGATGTGCGCGGCTCCTGGATTCCCGATCTGCGCCTTAAGTGGCGAGAAATTTTTCCAACGGGCAGCTATCGCAACCTTAACCCTGAAAAATTCGGGATCGATGCAACTGGTGAGGGATCTTTTCAGACCGGGTTTCTCCTCGCCGGGCAAAAACTGATCCATTTAGAAGAGCAGTTTTTGAGTTTGCGCTGGAGTTTTTCCTACTTATTTCCCAGCTCTGTGCATGTTAAAGGGGTGAATGCCTATGGTGGTGGACCTGGTACAGACGGAACAGTGCGCCCTGGGCAAAGGCTAGAACTTTTTTTTTCTGGGCAGTACACTTTTAATCAAAACTGGGTGTTTGCCTTTGACACCTTTTTTCAATTGAAACGGGCAGCGACTTTTTTCGGCACTTCTGGAGAAAACACCCGCGGTGATCGAGCGCAGAATGGCTTGCCTTTGCGTGTTCAGCTTAGCTTTTCTCCCCAAATCGAGTATAATTTCTCCGCGCGGCTCGGTATTTTATGGGGGGTTTGGGCTTCTCTATTAGGTAAAAATACCCCTGCTTTTGCTGCTGGATTTTTCTCTTTGGTTTATATTTGGTGAGATTTCTGCTGTTTGATTTGGCTTGGATGCTTCTTAAAAAATGACAATTAACGGTTATAAAGCTTGAATATTCTTCCCTTTATTTTTACCCTTCTCGTGGTGATGGGTATCCTCTCAGCAGCTGGTTTAAATCGCAGTTTGTCTTTATCCAAGAAATGCATTACCTGTAAAGCTTGGTTAGAGGGTAATTGGAAGATTTACAATAAGCTCCAAACACGGCTTTACAAACAAAGAGGAGGCAAAGAGCTCGAAGAAAAACCAATTTATTTCCGGATAGAGTGGATCGGGGCGGCGGAGAGCTGCTTAAATCTTTATTCTTTAATTAGAGATTCAGCGAGAAATCAGCCTTTGTGGGAAATGGCTTGTGATTATCTAATGAGAGTTTACGCGCCGATTTTACCGACAGAAAAGAAAAAACGAAACCAGTGGATGAAACAATTTCTTCGCCTTTTGCTCGATGTGCAGCAAGAAGCGCTGGCAGAGCATCGAAAGATGGTGCCGCTAGCTGAAATAGAGCTTCCCAATGAAGAGATGCGCCAACTATACTATAAAATGTTGCGCGGAACAAACCCCTATGATTTGAGCAAGCCGATAGGGTACCCACCTCTTAAAGAAGTGATTGCATTTCGTAAAGGAAGCAAAAAACCAGTGCCTTTTCGCTACGCCCACCCTATCCTTCTCGAGGAAGCTTTAGGCAAAAATATTGCGGCAGCTATTGTAGAGCGTGAAAAAGAGCTGGTCTTTGATAAAGAAAAGAAAAAAGAAATCATGCGCAACACACCGTTAAAGAAAAGCGAGCTGCAAGCCATTATCAATGAGCATCAAGCAACGGCAAAAGAAAAAAACGTAGCTCTTTTAAACCACAGCAACTTTTCTTCTAACAGGCCGCCAATTTTTTGGCTGGACCCGGAGACTAGGATAGCAATGAGGTACTTTCCCTGTGACCAAAAAAAAACTCAAAAAAATCCCAACAAGTCGCGATAAAGGCGCCCCAGAGGAAGAAGTTGACTTTCTCTTTGCCGACCTCTTTAGTCAAGAGCCAAAAGAGCGCCAGGTTTTGGCTGATTTAATGCATGCGGCACGTCATGGGCACCTTTACCTGCAGAGAAAAGAGCCACTCCAGTCAAAGCTCATTACAGAAGTCGATGAAACTGTGGAGTGGTTTGATTGTCTCATCGGCAAGTGGAAAGATTGGTACTATTTGCAGCGCAACTGGGTTATTGAGTCGCGCGTCGCTAAAGAGCTGCAGCGATTGCTTTATCGAGATGTCAAGCCGCTTGACTTGCCGAAAAGCAATGAGCTTAACCAAGACCAAAGCGAAGCAGCAGCGAAGGCTTTGCAATATGGGTTAGTTGCAATTACTGGTGGCCCTGGAACGGGAAAAAGCTACTTAATTCGCAAACTGGTTGCAGCTTTTTTAAACCAAAGGCAAGGAAAAGTCATGTTGGCTGCGCCAACGGGAAAAGCCATTGGGCAACTCAAGCAAAAGCTGACTTCTGAGATAGCTCTTTTTGGCGATCAGCTAGAAATAGGAACGCTTCACGCTCTTCTAGAGATAAAAAGAAGCGATGATTTGCTGTGGAACGATAAAAAAGTGACAGCAGACCTTTTTATTGTCGATGAATGCTCGATGATCGACGCAGCCCTTTGGGCAGCGCTTTTCAAAGCAGTGACAAGTCGCACTCGCCTTGTTCTTGTCGGCGATCAGCAGCAGCTTCCTCCTGTCGAAGCGGGAACTTTGTTTGGTGAAATATGCCGCTACTTTGAGAATCATCAGCTGCCTTGTTATGCTCGCTTGGAAAAAACGCTGCGGACTAAGCAAGCTGAACTACTGCAGTGGGCAGCTGCGGTTCGCTGTGGAAATATCTTAGCGGGAGCAGCGTTGCAGCCTGGCCTCGATCTCAACAAATGGGTCGAGCGGTTTCCAAAACCGCAGGCGGGCAAGCCCAATTTTGCCCACCTTTTTGATCAGCTCAAATCTTTTCGCATTTTGTCTTGCTTGCGTCAAGGAAGCTTTGGCGTCGATGCAATCAATGAGGCGATCAGCAAGCGGATAAGACAATGTTTTCGCGGCAAAGACTATTGGCCTGTTCCCCTTTTAATGACGCGAAGCGACCGCGAGCTGGGGATTTTTAATGGGGATACCGGTCTTTTGATCAAACAGTCGGGATTTCCATACATCGAACATGGAGATCAGGTAGTTTTTGAAACAGAAACGGGTTATCGGGAAATTCCCGCATCTCTTCTTCCCGCGTTTGAGTATGCCTACTGTCTTTCTGTTCATAAAAGTCAGGGCAGTGAGTATAAGCAGGTCGCTTTAGTCGTTCCTCCTGGATCGGAAAAATTTGGCCGGGAAATTCTCTATACAGGGATCACCCGTGCCCGCCAAAGCATTGAGATTATCGGCGATGAGGCTGTGATTGGCAATTGTTTAGCACATTCATCGCAAAAGCGGTCGGGACTATCAAAGCGATTAGCGCTCACTTCTCCAGCTGCATTGTTTTGAGGATGACGTGTTTGCCGCCAGAGCAGACAAAGTGAACGATAACCGTTTCTGGTGTAACGCCATCTCTGAAATAGCGATTAAATTTTCTGGTCAGCTCTGTTGGCTGAAACTTTTCTTCGAAAATGGTTCGGCCGAAGACTTCGCCGTCTCCCATAAACTCGTAGCTGCGAGTATAAGTGTTTTTAGCCCACTTTGTGATGAGGGTCGATTGGTGGCAGTAAGCAAGAACCCCGGTGTTGTAAGCCTTTTCTCCGGGAAGAAGAATGCCACACCGTTTTGCATGGGCAACAGCGCGCTTAACTTCAGGGACGGCAGCGACGCCAGATGCAGAAAGGCTGGCATCGAATAGGGGATCAAGAGGCTGTAAAATTTGACAGTCGAGATCTGTCCAAACAGTGCGCTGGTAGGGAGTATGCATGAGGCCAATAGGCTTTGACAGCCACCCTTTGCGTGCTTTCCAAACAGTAGAAGCGTAAAGAGTTTCCCAGTTTTGCTGCACCTCTTTAGAAAAACTTTTTTTTGTACCGATAATACTCAATGGGAGCTCGATCGAGATGACAGTTCCTTTTTTTTGGCACCATTTCCGCGCGCTAGTGCTCATCCCAAAGTCGAGAAAAGTGACTGGAAAAGTATTACACTTTCTATAGTGACTCCACCACCATTTGAGCAGCCACTCCTGATGATCATCACATCCAGTGATTACACCATGAACTTCTTTTAAAGAGTGCCAGCGAAGAATGGGTGTCATAATTTCTCCATTAACCGCCGTTTTGATGAAGCTCCAGTGTGATGAATAATCACTGCTTTTGGGTTAGCAATTTCTGGAAACAGCCAGTTGTTATCCTCAGCCAAAGAGGTAAAAGCAAAGCGAGATCGATGTAACAGGTGTGACAAAGTGCTCTGCTCGGAGAACTCTTGATTACACAGTGTGTAGCAAGCGTCAATCCACGAATGAAGCACAGGCGAGCTTCGATGAAAAGCAATCACACCGGCTTGATAGCCCTGCACTCCAGCTCGAAGCGCACCACACTTTTGAAAGGCTGCAACATAGTGAGGAGCATCTCGAGTAAGAGCAAAGCCATCGCCTAAACTGGAACTAGCAAATAGAAGAGAAAGAGATTGTTTAACTTCGCAGTCAAGGTCAAGCCAGAGCGTTTCTTGATAAGGAGACCGAGCAAGGCAAAAAGCCTTAGCAAACCAAATAGGGCGAACGGCCCAAACATAATGCGCAACCCGATTTGGCCAAAGGATGTGGCGAGAAGGTGCGCTAAAAGAACCACTTGGACGATTCGAGCTGCTAGATGGCCAAGCTTCTTCTTCAGCCAGTTTCGATATACAAGTTAGCTGTCCTTTTGATAAAAACAGGGAGCGCGGTGGCGGAAAAGAAACAACGTTGAGTCTTTTTTGACACCAAAGGCGCGCTGCGCAGCTGATGCCAAAATCAAAGAGAGTCACGGGAAAAGTATTTTGCTCGACATAGTGATTCCACCACCATTTCAGCAGCCACTCTTGTTGCTGATCGCACCCTATGACAACCCCACGCTGGGCAGTCAAAATTTAAGCTCCCTAATCAGATGCACTTTGCGCTCTTCGCCGCCATAATGAGCAATAACAGCGCTCGGATGTTCTTGCTCTGGAGTCAGCCAATTATAGTCACTCGAAAGCAGTGAGATGGGCCACTTTTTCTTGGCTATTGTGTGGCTCAGTGCCGTTTGTTCTGAGTATTCGTTATTGCGATATAAAAGGCAGTGCTCAGCCCATGCTGTTATGACCTTTGACTGGGCAACAAAAGCAATAACGCCCGTTTGATAGCCTGTGACCGTTGGTGCTAAAAAACCCATCTGCTTCCACTTTTTGACGGTGTTTTTATCATCGACTGCGACAGCAAAGCCACTTTCTCGATCGCAAAAATCAAACACACTGTTAACTGCTTTTCTACATTGACAGTCGAGATCGATCCAAACCGTCTTTTCATAGGGTGTCAGTAGGAGAGAAAAAGCCTTTGTGAACCAAACCAGTCGTTGATTGCGGACAGTATCAGCCCACCTTTTAGGCCAGTGGGAAGGAAGGGGAAAAGGGTTTTTGCTAGAGAGAAAGCCCTTTGGTAGAGAAAAAGAAACCAGACTACCATGGCGGGCGCACCACTTTCGTGCGCTCATCGTCATGCCAAAATCAAAAAAAGTCACGGGCAGGTGATTAGTTTTTGAGTAGTGACTCCACCACCATTTGAGCAGCCACTCTTGGTGATGATCGCAGCCAACGACAACACCGCAGCTAGCAGTTGAGGTTTTCCATTGAAGACAAGAGTCAAGCGCCATATTTTTACCTTACCAGACTTTAGGCAGCGTCGTCAAATACAACACCTAAAAAATTCTGGAGATCGAAAAATCGATGGCTTGATTTCTCGTCTAACCTAAGAACAAACTACTTAGGCGTTGCCAATTCTTCAATCAAAAAGTTAACTAGTTGCTTGGCCGTTTCTAGCGAATGAGGCAAATTCCAAATATCTCTTAGAAAAGCCTCAGCTTTATGATAATTTTTTAGTTGATAAAGATCTGATGTTACAATGCCCTGAAGAATAGATCCTTGAAAATCATCATTTGTTGTTTTAAATGACTCGTCTTTTAATTTATATACAAGGTCAATAAAGCTTTTTGCTGCATAAAGACGTTCAATCAACCGCTCTTTGTCATTTTCGGGAAGCTTTGCTCCCATTTTATTAATTAATATTAGAAAAATTGCGCGGTCCTCTTCTATGCCACCGTTATCAGCCAAGTTATGTTCCCAAAGAAGTAGATCAAGGAAAATTGATAAAGCTTGGTTTGTTGCTTTTTGATCATCAATAATAGTAAAAAGTCGCTCTGACATGTCTGGCCCAAGCATCTTAATCGTGCTCTCCAAATAGGGAGCTTTTCTATTTAAAGCTTTCGTTAGCTTGTCTCCACGGTCAAGTATGCGAAGCACTTCTTGCTTTGGATTAGGGACTTGGCTTTTACGAGACAGGTTTAAGATAGATATTAGGTTATCATCCAAATCGTAAAGTTGATTTTCCAAAAAGTTATGATTATCGCTTACAGTATCGTCAAGACCTTCTATTTGTGGCTGATAATCGATAGAGTTAATATGCGTACCTACGCTCATGCTAAAACCTCTCTAGTTGTTGCCAGCCCATGAGCAGGGCAATACTGATCGCCAGTACGAAGATCAGGATGGCCATGCGGACCAC